>NZ_MWIG01000768.1:0-6508 GCF_002156145.1 Streptomyces sp. NRRL B-24572
CCGCTGTGGGCCCGCGCCCGGCGGGGCGGTGCCCTTCGCCGCCCCCTGTGCCTGGACCCGCACCCGCAGCGGCGGCGCACATCCGGTGCGGGTCAGGGCGCGGAAGCCTCTGGCGCCGGCAGGGCGCGGGTCCGTTGTGCCCACCCGTTCCGCCCCGGCGGAACAGTTGCCCACAACGGGGCGGCACGAGGCGCCCATGACGGTGCCCGCAACGGGGCGGGCGCCGCCCACGGCGGACGGCGTCAGTGGGCCGCCGAGTCCCAGTTCGGGCCTACTCCTACCGAGACGTCCAGGGGGGCGCGGAGGTCGGCGGCGGCCGACATCTGTTCGCGGACCAGGGCCTCGACCTGCTCGCGCTCGCCGGGGGCGAGTTCGAGGACGATTTCGTCGTGGACCTGGAGGAGCATCCGGGAAGCGAGGCCCGCCTCCGTCAGCGCCCGGTCGACGTTCAGCATGGCGACCTTCACGATGTCCGCCGCCGTGCCCTGGATCGGGGCGTTGAGCGCCATCCGCTCGGCGGCCTCGCGGCGCTGCCGGTTGTCGCTGTTGAGGTCCGGGAGGTAGCGGCGGCGGCCCAGCATCGTCTCGGTGTACCCGGTGGCGCGGGCCTCGTCGACGACGCGCCGCAGGTAGTCCCGTACCCCGCCGAAGCGCTCGAAGTAGGTGTCCATCAGGCCGCGGGCCTCGCCCGGGTCGATGTTGAGCTGCTGCGAGAGGCCGAACGCCGACAGGCCGTAGGCCAGGCCGTACGACATGGCCTTGATCTTGCGGCGCATCTCGGCGTCGACGGCGGACCGCTCGACGCCGAAGACCTGGGAGGCGACGGTGGTGTGCAGGTCCTCGCCGGAGGTGAAGGCCTCGATGAGGCCCTCGTCCTCGGAGAGGTGGGCCATGACGCGCAGCTCGATCTGGCTGTAGTCGGCGGTCATGAGGGCCTCGAAGCCCTCGCCGACGACGAAGCCGTGCCGGATGGCGCGGCCCTCGTCCGTCCGCACCGGCACGTTCTGCAGGTTGGGGTCGGTCGAGGAGAGGCGGCCGGTCGCTGCCACCGTCTGGCTGAAGGTGGTGTGGATGCGGCCGTCCGCGGCGACGGTCTTGATCAGGCCCTCGACCGTGGAGCGCAGACGGGCCTGCTCGCGGTGGCGGAGCATGATCACGGGCAGTTCGTGCTCGGTCTGGCCGGCCAGCCAGGCGAGCGCGTCGGCGTCCGTCGTGTACCCGGTCTTGGTCTTCTTGGTCTTCGGGAGGTTCAGCTCGCCGAAGAAGACCTCCTGGAGCTGCTTGGGCGAGCCGAGGTTGAACTCGTGGCCGACGGAGGCGTGGGCCTCCTTCACGGCCTGCTGCACGGCGCCGGCGAACTGCTGCTCCATGGCCTCCAGGTGGTCGCGGTCGGCGGCGATGCCGTGGCGCTCCAGGCGGGCGAGGAGGGCGGAGGTGGGGAGCTCGACCTCGTGGAGGAGCTCGCGGGCGCCGACCTCGGCGAGCCGCTCGTCGAAGGCGTCGCCGAGGTCGAGGACGGCCCGCGCCTGGCTCATGAGGGCCTCGGCCTCGGCGGTGTCGTCGGCGCCGAAGGCGAGCTGGCCGTCGGCGGCGGCCGCCGGGGCGAGCTCGCGGCCGAGGTACTCGACGGTGAGCGCGTCGAGGGCGAAGGAGCGCCGGCCCGGCTTGACCAGGTAGGCGGCGAGGGCGGTGTCCATGGTGACGCCCGCGATGGACCAGCCGTGCTCGGGGAAGACCCGCATGGCGCCCTTGGCGTTGTGCATGACCTTCGGCCGGTCGGGGTCGGAGATCCACGCGGCCCAGGCCTGCTCGTCGGCCTCGTCGAGGGTGCTGGGGTCGAACCAGGCGGCGGCCCCGTCGGCCCCGGCGAGGGCGATCTCGCTCACGTTCCCCGTGCCGAGGGCCCAGCTGTCGACGGTGGCGATGCCGAGGGGCTCGGTGCCGTGCTCGGCGAGCCAGGGGGCGAGCTCGCCGGCGCCGAGGACGGTGAAGTCGAGCTCGACGCCCGCGGCGGGGGCGGGCGCGGCCTCCTCGGCGGAGCCCGGGTCGACGGCGAGGAGCCGCTCGCGCAGCGAGGGGTTGCGGATCTCCAGGGTGTCGAGGACGAGGGCGACGGCCGCGCGGTCGTACGGCTCGCGGGCGAGGTCCGTGACGGTCTTCGGCAGCTCGACGTCCCGGACCATCTCGGTGAGGCGACGGTTGAGCTTGACCGACTCCAGGTGGTCGCGGAAGTTCTGGCCGGCCTTGCCCTTGACCTCCTCGGCGCGCTCGACGAGCTCGGCGAAGGAGCCGAACTGGTTGATCCACTTGGCGGCGGTCTTCTCGCCGACGCCGGGGATGCCCGGCAGGTTGTCGGACGGGTCGCCGCGCAGGGCGGCGAAGTCGGGGTACTGCGAGGGGCTCAGGCCGTACTTCTCCTGGACCTTCTCCGGGGTGAAGCGGGTGAGCTCGGAGACGCCCTTGGTCGGGTAGAGCACGGTGGTGTGGTCGGTGACGAGCTGGAAGGAGTCCCGGTCGCCGGTGACGATGAGGACCTCGAAGCCCTCGGCCTCGGCCTGGGTGGCGAGGGTGGCGATGACGTCGTCGGCCTCGAAGCCGTCGACGGCGAAGCGCGGCGCGCGCATCGCGTCGAGGAGCTCGCCGATCAGCTCGACCTGGCCCTTGAACTCGTCGGGGGTCTTCGAGCGGTTCGCCTTGTACTCCGGGAACTCCTCGGACCGCCAGGTCTTGCGGGAGACGTCGAACGCGACCGCGAAGTGGGTGGGGGCCTCGTCGCGGAGCGTGTTCGCCAGCATCGAGGCGAACCCGTAGATCGCGTTCGTCGGCTGTCCGGTCGCGGTGGTGAAGTTCTCCGCGGGCAGCGCGAAGAACGCCCGGTACGCGAGCGAGTGCCCGTCCATGAGGAGCAGGCGGGGGCGGGTGTCTGCGGGGTTCTTCGATGCTGTCTCGGCCACAGGACGATCCTGCCACGGTCCACTGACAATCCCGTCCACACCGGCCGGGCGCTCCCGTCGACAGCGGTGGGGTGCCGGGTTGTCGGTGCCGCGTGACAGGATCGGAGACGTACGCCACAGGTATACCGCTCAAGGGAGAGCGCGATGGTCAGCAAGCCGCCGGCCGGTGACCCGGTCCAGGACGCCCCGCAGGTCACGCCGCCGCAGCACGCCGCAGCCGGCCTGCCCGCCATCGGGCACACCCTGCGGATCGCGCAGGAGCAGATGGGGCTGCGGCGCACCGCGCGGACCCTGCTCAAGGTCAATCAGAAGGACGGCTTCGACTGTCCCGGCTGCGCCTGGCCGGAGGGTGACAAGCGGCATGTGGCGGAGTTCTGCGAGAACGGCGCGAAGGCGGTCGCCGAGGAGGCGACGCTGCGCCGGGTGACCCCGGAGTTCTTCGCCGCGCATCCGGTGGCGGACCTGGCGACCCGCAGCGGGTACTGGCTGGGCCAGCAGGGCCGGATCACGCAGCCGATGCTGCTCCCGGAGGGCGGCGAGCGGTACGAGCCGGTGAGCTGGGAGCGGGCGTTCGCGATCATCGCGGAGGAGCTGCGGGCCCTGGCCTCGCCCGACGAGGCGCTCTTCTACACCTCGGGGCGGACGAGCAACGAGGCGGCGTTCCTGCTGCAGCTCTTCGCCCGCGAGTTCGGCACGAACAACCTGCCGGACTGCTCCAACATGTGCCACGAGTCCTCGGGCTCGGCGCTGACGGAGACGATCGGCATCGGCAAGGGCAGCGTCTCCCTGGAGGACCTGCACCGGGCGGACCTGATCATCGTGGCCGGGCAGAACCCGGGGACGAACCATCCCCGCATGCTCTCGGCCCTGGAACAGGCGAAGGCCTCGGGCGCGAAGATCATCTCGGTGAACCCGCTGCCGGAGGCGGGCCTGGAGCGCTTCAAGAACCCGCAGACCCCGCAGGGCATGCTCAAGGGCGCGGCGCTCACCGACCTCTTCCTGCAGATCCGGATCGGCGGCGACCAGGCCCTCTTCCGGCTGCTCAACAAGCTGGTCCTGGAGACGGCCGGGGCGGTCGACGAGGAGTTCGTACGGGAACACACCCACGGGTACGAGGAGTTCGCCGCGGCGGCGAAGGCGGCCGACTGGGACGAGACGCTCGCCGCGACCGGCCTGAGCCGCGCGGAGATCGAGCGCGCCCTGGAGATGGTGCTCGCCTCGGAGCGGACGATCGTCTGCTGGGCGATGGGCCTCACCCAGCACAAGCACTCCGTGCCGACGATCCGCGAGGTGGTCAACTTCCTGCTGCTTCGCGGGAACATCGGCCGGCCGGGTGCCGGGGTGTGCCCGGTGCGCGGCCATTCGAACGTGCAGGGCGACCGCACGATGGGCATCTTCGAGCGCCCGGCGCCCGCCTTCCTCGACGCCCTGGACAAGGAGTTCGGGATCGTCTCGCCGCGCCACCACGGCTTCGACGTGGTGCGCTCGATCCAGGCGCTGCGCGACGGCGAGGCGAAGGTGTTCTTCGCGATGGGCGGCAACTTCGTGGGGGCGACGCCCGACACGGAGGTGACGGAGGCGGCGATGCGGAACGCGCGCCTGACCGTGCACGTCTCGACGAAGCTGAACCGCTCGCACGCGGTGACGGGCACACGCGCGCTGATCCTGCCGACGCTCGGCCGCACCGACAGGGACACCCAGAAGAGCGGCCGGCAGTTCGTGACGGTCGAGGACTCCATGAGCCTGGTGCACGCCTCCCGGGGCAACCTGCCGCCGGCGAGCCCGCACCTGCTGTCCGAGCCGGCGATCGTGGCGCGGATGGCCCGTGCCGTCCTCGGCGAGGGATCGGCCACGCCCTGGGAGGAGTTCGAGGCGGACTACGCCCGGATCCGGGACCGGATCGCGCGCGTGGTGCCCGGTTTCCAGGACTTCAACGCCCGTCTCGCGGCGAACCCGGGCGGCTTCGCGCTGCCGCACGGCCCGCGCGACGAGCGCCGCTTCCCCACGAAGACCGGCAAGGCCAACTTCACGGCCGCGCCCGTCGAGTACCCGAGGGTGCCCGAGGGCCGGCTGCTGCTGCAGACGCTGCGCTCGCACGACCAGTACAACACCACGATCTACGGTCTCGACGACCGCTACCGGGGGATCAAGGGCGGCCGCCGGGTGGTGCTCGTGCACCCCGAGGACGCGGCGGCGTTCGGCCTCGCGGACGGGGCGTACGCGGACCTGGTGAGCGAGTGGACGGACGGCACCGAGCGGCGGGCGCCCGGCTTCCGGGTCGTGCACTACCCGACGTCCCGTGGGTGCGCGGCGGCCTACTACCCGGAGACGAACGTCCTGGTGCCGCTGGAGTCGACGGCGGACGTCAGCAACACCCCCGCCAGCAAGTCCGTGATCGTGCGTCTGGAAGAATCACAGCCCGCCTAAGCGTTTGCTCAGGCGGACACACTGCGAACAAGCAGCCGTACGAAGACGAACGGAGCCGGGCCCATGGGTGAGCAGCAGCACGTGAAGTTCCCGCAGGAGGTCATCGACGAGTACGCGGCGCTCGGCGTCGACCTCCCGGCGCTCTTCTCGGCCGGGCACCTCGGGAACCGGATGGGCGTGCAGATCCTGGAGGCCTCGGCCGAGAAGGTCGTCGGCACCATGCCGGTGGAGGGCAACACCCAGCCGTACGGGCTGCTGCACGGCGGCGCGTCGGCGGTGCTCGCCGAGACGCTGGGCTCCGTCGGCTCGATGCTGCACGGCGGGGTCTCGAAGATCGCCGTCGGCGTCGACCTGAACTGCACCCACCACCGCGGGGTGCGCAGCGGTCTGGTGACCGGCGTGGCGACCCCGGTCCACCGCGGTCGGACCACCGCCACGTACGAGATCGTGATCAGCGACGAGCAGGGCAAGCGGGTGTGCTCGGCCCGGCTGACCTGCCTGCTGCGCGAGGTCACCCCGAAGGACGCGGGCGACCTGCCGACGGCGGGCAGCACAGAGGCCTGACCGGCCCGCACCCCACGGTGCGGGCCGCACTCGCCCGCACCACCGGGCCCACGCAGGATCGACCGAGTCGGCACCGGCGGCGCGGCGCAGGACGGATCGTCGTCCTGCGCCGCGCCGTTCGTGTGTCAACTCCCTTGTCTCCGGACCCTCTTGCCCCGCGCGCCCACAGACGCTTCACTGGCGAACCTCCCCCACAGGAGAACACCCGATCCACTCACACACCGAGGGGTTCTTCGTGACCGCCAGTCGCACCACCTACGCGCTGACCACCGTCACCGCCGCCGCCTGTGCCGCCGTCCTCGCCATCGCGATCCCTGCCACGGCGATCAACTCGTACAACGCGACCCCGGCCCCCGAACGCACCGAGGTCGGTGCGCTCGTCGCGACCTGGGACAACGACGACGACCCGACGACGCCCGACCGTGTCGACTGGGTCTGCTCCGGCACCATGATCGACGCGGACACCTTCCTGACGGCCGCGCACTGCACCACCGACTGGCCGGCGAACGTCCGCTTCTACGTCTCGCTCGACCAGGACGTCCAGGCCGGCCTGGACGTCCTGG
>NZ_MWIG01000769.1:0-1037 GCF_002156145.1 Streptomyces sp. NRRL B-24572
TCGTAGGGCGGCGGATCGATGGCGCCCGTGGCGCGCGGCCTGGACGCCACGGGCGCCATCGATCCGCCGCCCTACGAGATGCCGCACACCGTGGGCTGGTTCGGCTCCGGCACCCGGCCGGGCGCGGCCGGCGCCGCCCTCCTCGTCGGCCACGTCGACACCGCGACCCGCCGGGCCGTCTTCTACGGCCTGAGCGCGGCCCGCCCCGGCGCGAAGGTCCGCATCACCCGGACGGACGGATCGGTCGCCGAGTTCACCGTCGACGACGTCCAGGTCTTCCCGCGCGAGGACTTCGACGCGGGCAAGGTCTACGGCGCCCGCGACTCCCACCGCGCCGAGCTGCGCCTGATCACCTGCGGCGGCACCTTCGACCGGGCGGCGGGGACGTACACGGCGAACGTGGTGGTCTCGGCGTACCTGACGGGGGCGGGCGCCTGAGGTCCTGCGCACGGGTGGGACCGGGGCCCGGTCGGCGGGGCGCGTCCCGGGCCGCCGCCGACCGGGCCGGTCCTCGACCGCGGGGCTCACGGGCCGCGGGAGGAGCCCGGTGCCGCCACGGGAGGTCGGGGTTCCGCACACTGTAGAGGCCCTGCCCCCGCCCGGCCCAGGGATGTGGCGTAACTGGCCGACGACGGACGGTAGTTGGGGCGGAAAGCCCGGAGAAAGATCAAGGCCCCCTCACCAATGGTGAGGGGGCCTTGACTCTGCGTGCGCCGCCAGGGACTCGAACCCCGGACCCGCTGATTAAGAGTCAGCTGCTCTAACCAACTGAGCTAGCGGCGCCTGCTGACAAAGAGAACTCTACCTGACGTGAGGGGGTGCTCCTGACCAATACCGGTCGCCTCCGGCCTGTCGGATGGTCGTATCAGGCCTTCGATCCGTCAAAATGCGATTTGTCCAGACAGTTGAGACACTGGCGCCCGAAACAAGGGCCAGAAAGATCTTGACGAGTGTGGAGGGGAATCGCATGAGCGTGCCGGTCTTCGAGGAGTTCGAACCCGCGGCCGACTGCGGCTGCCCGGGCTGCGCCCGGCAGC
>NZ_MWIG01000077.1:0-1368 GCF_002156145.1 Streptomyces sp. NRRL B-24572
CTAGGGCCTGTTTCAGAAGTGGATCAAGGGCTGGAATGATCTCGATTCGTGGCTCGCGGAGATCTGACTGACGCACAGTGGGCAGTGCTTCAACCGTTGCTGCCGATAGGGATCAAGCCGGGCCGGCCTCCGATTCACACCAGGCGGCAGCTGATCGACGGGATACGGTTCCGCGTACGGACGGGCATACCGTGGCGGGACCTTCCCTCGCGGTACGGCCCGTGGGAGACGGTGTACGGACTGTTCCGCCGCTGGCAGCGCGACGGCACCTGGCATCGGATCTTCGAGCAGCTCCAGGCTCGGGCCGATGCGAAGGGCCTGATCACCTGGGACATCTCGGTGGACTCGACGATCACCCGTGCGCACCAGCACGCGGCTGGTGCCCGCAAAAAGGGGATCTGCAGGTCGAGCCGCCCGGAGGCATCTTCGCCGAGCCCGATGACCATGGGCTCGGACGCTCACGGGGTGGACTGACGACCAAGATTCATCTGGCGGTTGAGCAGGCCCAGAAGCCGATGTCGCTGGTGATCACGGCCGGGCAGCGCGGGGACTCCCCGCAGTTCCAGGTCGTCCTGCGCCGCATCCGTGTGCCGCGACTCGGTCCGGGACGGCCGCGCACCCGACCGGACAAGGTCCGCGCCGATAAGGCGTATGGTTCCCGCGCGAACCGCGCCTACCTGCGCAAGCGCAAGATCGGTTGCACGATCCCGGAGAAGCGTGACCAGATCGCCAACCGCAAGAAGCTCGGCTCCCTCGGCGGCCGGCCGCCGAGGTTCGACAAGGCCGACTACAAAGAGCGCCACGCGGTGGAGTGCGGAATCAACCGTCTCAAGCGCCACCGCGCGGTCGCGACCCGGTACGACAAGCTCTCCGTCCGTTACGAGGCAACCGTGCTGGTCGCCGCCATCAACGAGTGGCTGTGAGGGGGTGGTGGCGCGCACATGGCTCCGAGGGTGACCATGGGACCCAAGGAAGAGCTTCACGCCAACCGGCCCGCCCGAAGGCCCAGTCCTGAAGCACCTCGGCCACAGGTTCCACCGCGAAGACCTCGTGATCGCGAGGAACCCATGCCTGGAAGTGCTTGTCCGGCCCTCCCTCACGGTATTCCACCTGATAGCTCAGGTCATCGTTGAGATAGACCTGCATGTAGTGCTGATCGACGGGCTCGAGGTCGAGTCGCCGCACGATGACGAACCGCCAGTTGAGGCTCATGTCGGCCAGCAAATCGTGTAGCTGGTCCTCGGACGGGTCGTCCCAGGACGTCCCATCAGCCTCAATCGCCTGCAGCGCCGGTGTTGCCATGCAGGCGACTGTACCGGCCAATCAGGCTCTCAACCACGGTGGGCTTGGCTTCTGAAACACGCCCTA
>NZ_MWIG01000770.1:0-1259 GCF_002156145.1 Streptomyces sp. NRRL B-24572
CTGCGCCTGATCACCTGCGGCGGCACCTTCACGGAGGAGGGCGGCTACGCGGGCAACGTGGTGGTCTCGGCCCGCCTGGTCGAGGTGCGCTGACCGCGACCTGACGGACTCCGGCCGAAGGATTGGCCCGGACCGCGTCGGGGTCGTCAGGGTGGCTTTCACGGAACCGGCGTCGGGGGGCGTCGGGTTCCCTGGGGCGAGGAGACAGTCCCACCCCACTGACCATGGAAAACGCTGGTGAAAGCCACCGCGAACCCCTGGTAGAGTTATCTCTGTCGCCGCGGGGGAAACCCCGGAACGACAATCACACCTAGTCCGGGTGGCGGAATGGCAGACGCGCTAGCTTGAGGTGCTAGTGCCCTTTATCGGGCGTGGGGGTTCAAGTCCCCCCTCGGACACCACACGAAAAGTGCCGGTCGATCTTGTATCGACCGGCACTTTTCGTTGCGCCGGGGTGTCACCTCTTCCGCGCCACCACCAGCCTGCAGTGCGGGCTGCCGTCCTCCCGGCGGCCCAGGGGTTCGATCGGGGTGAGGGAGACCTCGAAGCCGCTGTCCTCCAGGCGGGCGCGGACGTCCGCGAGGCGGAAGGTGCGGTAGTACATGACGAACGGCGGGTGCCAGACGGCGTTCCTGACGCGCATCGCCGCGTCGAAGCCCCACAGGGTCCAGTAGAGGCGGGAGCCGACCGGTGGTGGGGCGGGGAGCGGGAAGGCGAAGGTGCCGCCCGGGCGCAGGGCGGCGTGCACCTGGGCGAAGAGGGTGCGCTGGTCGGCCGGGAGGAAGTGGCCGAAGGCGCCGAAGCTGACCGCCAGGTCGAAGACCGGGGCGAAGGGGAGGGCCAGGGCGTCGGCGCGGACCAGGTCGGCGGTCGGGTGGGCGTTCCGGGCCCGGGTCAGCATGCCCGAACTGAAGTCGACGCCCGTGATCCGGCCCGCGCAGACCGAG
This sequence comes from Streptomyces sp. NRRL B-24572, assembly GCF_002156145.1. Taxonomy (NCBI): domain Bacteria; kingdom Bacillati; phylum Actinomycetota; class Actinomycetes; order Kitasatosporales; family Streptomycetaceae; genus Streptomyces; species Streptomyces sp. NRRL B-24572. The sequence continues at coordinate 948 of NZ_MWIG01000770.1, forward strand.
CGGAGGACGCCGAGTCCGGCGCCGGTGCCGCAGCAGACGTCGAGGCCGGAGTCGAAGGGGCCGAGGGTCTCCAGGGTGTGGGCGACCGCGGTCAGGAGCCGGTCGGAGGTGCGGAAGGGGGTCGCGTCGAATTTGCTCGCGAGCAGGTCGTAGCCGTGCTCGACGGAGGAGAGGGCCTGGACGGTCAGCTCGCGGAGGCTGGGACCCTGCGGGGTGAACATGACACCGAGCCTAGGGGGTGTCCCGCCCGGTCCGTGACCACTCAGGGGTGTCTTCACCCCGAGTGCCGCCCGACCGGGCGGGACACCCCCT
>NZ_MWIG01000771.1:0-5954 GCF_002156145.1 Streptomyces sp. NRRL B-24572
CGTGGCCAGTTGGGCGCGGGAGCGGACGTCGAGCTTCTGGTAGATGCGGGTCAGGCGCGCCTCCACCGTCTTGACGCTCAGGTACAGCTTCGCCGCCGCCTCCTGGTTGCTCGCGCCCTGGCCCACGAGCCGGGCCAGCCGCAGCTCCGCCTCCGTGAGCGAGGAGAGCGCGGACACCGACTCCTCGCCGCCCGCACCGGGACCGGCGGCCTCGCCCGCCGGCGTCTCGCTCGCCAGGGCCAGCCACGGGGCCGCACCGGCCCGTTCGAAGACCGAGGCCGCCTCGTGCAGGGCGGTCTGCGCCGCCGACCGGCGCCGGCGGCGCCGCTCGACCCGGGCCAGGGCTATCAGCGCCCGTCCGCGCTCCAGAGGCAGTCCGGCCCTCCGCCGCCAGGCACAGGGCGTACGCCCGGTCGCAGCCGAGCAGGACCGTGGACCGGCCGAGGCGCTCCGCCACCGGCCGCACCTCGGCGAGCAGCGCCAGGGCCTCGTCGCCCGCGTCCTGGGCGAGCAGCGCCTCGGCCAGCTCCTCGTGCCAGCGCAGCATCGAGGGGTCCACCGTCGACTGGGCGCGCTCGTCGGCCTGGACCCGGCGCAGGGTCTCCAGGGCGGCGGCGACGTCGCCGTTGATCAGCTGGACGCGGCCGAGCGCGTACCGGCTGCGGGAGAGGAAGACGCGGTCGCCCTCCTCCTCCGAGGCCTGGACGCTGCGGCGGGCATAGCTCGCGGCCCGCGCGAAGCTGCCGCCGGCGGTCTCGGCGAGCGCGAGCGTGTACCAGGCGGGGCCGGGGGAGAGGCCCGCCTCCAGGGTGAGCGCGAGGGACTGTCCCGCGTGCGCGAGGGCGGCCGCACAGGCGCCCCTGCGGGACTCGATCGCGGCGAGCGTGGAGAACAGCTCGATCGTGTCCTCCACCGAGCCGCGCCGCTGGACCAGCGGAAGCAGCGCGTTCAGCTCGTCCCTGGCGTCGTTCAGCCGGTCGTCGAAGAGGGCGTGGCGGATCGTCAGGATCTGGGCGGCGTTGCGGATCCCGAGCGGACGCTCGGCCCGTTCCAGGGCGCGGGCCTGCGCGAGCACGGTCTCCGCGTCCGGGAAGCCGAGGGCCCGCTCCATCCGCGCCTGCACGGTCAGGGCCTGCGCGGCGAGCCGGGGATCGCCCATCGAGGAGGCCAGCGCGGCCGATTCGACCGCCGCGGTCCGCGAGCGCTCGGGATCGCCGTCCGCGAGCACGTACTTGACGGCGAGGCGCAGCTGCACGGCGGCCCGCAGGGCGGTGTCCCCCTCGGAGTCCTCCATCGCGTGGACGTACATCTCGTCGAGCCCGGTGAGCCCCTGACCCGCGGTGTCGAGCACGGCGAGCCGCGCCCTGACCCGGTCGGACGGCACCGCGTCCCGGGCGAGCAGATCGGTCGCGGCCCGCATCGCGAGGTCGGCGCGGGCGGCGCGGGCGGCCTCCTCGGCGGCGTCGACGAGCCGCGCGATCCGCCGGGTCCCGTGCCGTCCCGGCGTCGACTCGGCGGCGAGCAGGGCCAGTTCGGCGGCGAGCGCGCTGTTCCCGCGCCGCCGGGCCAGGTCGGCGGCGGCCGCGACCTCGGCGGCCAGCTCCTCGTCCGGCCGCTCGGTGGCGAGCGCCCGGTGCCGTACCGCCTCGACGGGGTCGTCCACGACCTCCGCGAGCGCCGCGTGCCCGGCGCTCCGCTCGGCCCAACAGGCGTCGTGCACCAGGGTGGAGGGCAGCAGCCCGGCGGTGAAGGTCACCGAGCCGTCCTCGGAGAGCGACACCAGGTCGGCCCGCTCGGCCGCGGCGAGGTCGGCCTCCGCGGTGGGCCGCCCGGCGCGGCGTACGAGGGTGGCCGAGGGGCGCAGCGCGAGCGCGGCGAGCAGCAGCGTCTCGCGTACGGCGGGGGGCGCGGCGCCCAGGAGCTGGCGGGCGAGGTCGCGGGCGCGGCCCGAGAGCGTCAGCGCCTCCGCGTGGTGCACGGGGGTCCGCGCGTCGGCGAGCGAGCGGCCGACGGCGAGTGCGAGCCGCGGATTGCCGCCGCTGGCGCGGTGGATGCGGCCGGCCATCCGGGAGGGCAGCCGGTGGTGGATGAGGAGTTCGGCGATCTCGTCGGCGTGCAGCGGCGGGACGCGCAGCACGTCCGCCTCGGACGGCACCCAGAGGTGCGCGGCGTGCGGGTCCTCGGAGCGGTGGCCCTCGCGGTACGGATAGTGGGCCTCGGCGTACGGCTCGGGGGTCTCCACCGCCACCACCCGCAGCGTGGGCGGGGCCAGGTGGAGGGCGAAGCGGAGCAGGTCCGCGCTGTCCGCGTCGATGTTCTGCACCCCGTCGACGACGACCAGGACGGGGCCGAGGCAGGTCAGGGCGCGCAGGATCCGGGCGATGCCGAGGCGCAGCGCGATCGGGTCCCAGCCGCCCGCCTCGATCGGGGCCTCGCGGCAGAGCATGGCGACGGCGGTGCGCTGGGGGCCCGGCAGCTGGTCGAAGACGCCGGAGGAGGAGATCCCGGAGTCGAGCACGCCGGAGGTGAGGATCCCGGAGGCGAGCGCGGCGTGACTGAGCACGTCCACGGCCGCGTCGGCCGCGTACGGTTCGGACGCGGGAACGGCGGGGGCGGGCGTGCCGGGCGGTTCGGGGCGGCTGGTGCCGAGGCCCGGCCAGGTCACGGTCGCCGCCACCGAGGCCACGAGCGCGGCGGCGGCCGCCCCGGGTATCTCGCGGTCGGACGGCAGGGTCGCGAGCCACAGCACGGTCTCGCCGCGCGCCTCGGCGCGGGCCGCCTCGGCGAGGGCGACCTCGGTCTTGCCGACGCCGGCGGGTCCGGTGAGCAGGGCGCGGCCCCGCGTGTGGAGGGCGCGTTCGAGGCGGGTGAGGAGTTCCTCCCGGCCCACCGGGGCAGGGCTCTGCGGAGCTGTCGTCACTGTCCACCACCTCCGGCCCCTCGGGTCCGGCCCATGGACCCCGTGCGCAGAGGATACGGAGCCCACCGGCACAGTCCAGGCCCCTTGTCCGGCATACGGACAGGGGGCCTGGGCCGCGCACGCTCCCACAACGCCAGGACGCGCCAGTGGTGTAGACCACGGGCGCGTCGCTGACCAGCAAAGATGCTGATGTGGGGGGTGGTTCAGAGGTGGTGCGGTGGTGCTTTAGAAGGTGAGGCTCCACGAGTCGATGTAGCCGGTGTCACCCGTGGCCACATCCTGGACCCGGAGCTTCCAGGTGCCGTTGGCGACCTCGCTCGACGCGTCGACCGTGTAGGTGGCGATGACGTTGTCGGCGCTGTCCGAGGAGGACGAGGTCTTCAGGTTGCGCACCGTGCCGTCGGGGGCGACCAGGTCGATGACCAGGTCTCCGCGCCAGGTGTGCTTGATGTCCACGCCGACCTTGAGGGTGGCGGGGGCGTTGCCCGTGAGACCGGTGACGTTGATCGAGGACGTCACGGTGGTGTTGTCCGGGATCTGCACGTCCGTCGCGTTGGTGAAGACGGTGCCGCTCGGCGGGGTGGTGTTGAGGACCGCGTTCACGGACTTCGCGGCGTCGGCGATGCCGGTGCCGCAGCCGCCGGTGCAGGTGCCGGGCAGCGGGCGGGCGTTGTTCTTGATCGCGGACTCGATGTCGGCCGGGGTGAGGGTGCTCTTGGCCGACTTCAGCAGGGCGGCGAGGCCGGCGATGTGCGGCGCGGCCATCGAGGTGCCCTGGTAGGGCTTGTACGTCTCGGTCGACTGGGTCGTCAGGCCCGAGTTCAGCGTGGAGTAGATCGCGTTCTCGGGGGTGGTGACGGTGCCGGGCGTGTCGGTGGCGTTGCGGGTCTCGCCGCCGGGCGCGGCCACGTCCACGATGGTGCCGTAGTTGGAGTAGTACGACCGGCTGCCGGCGCGGTTGGTCGACGCCACGGTGATGACGCCGGTGCAGTTCGCGGGCGTGAAGCCGGAGGCGTTGGCGTTGCTGTTGCCCGCGGCGACGACGACGGTGGTGCCGCGCGAGACGGCGCCGTTGATCGCGGTCTGGTAGACGCTCGGGCAGGTGGAGCTCGCGCCGCCCAGGCTCATGTTGATGACCTTGGCCGGGTTCGGGTTGGCCGGGACGCCCGGCACGGTGCCGCCGGAGGCCCAGGTGATCGCGTCGGCGATGTCCGAGGACGAGCCGCCGCACTTGCCGAGCACGCGCACGGGCTCGATCTTCGCGTTGTACGCGATGCCCGCGATGCCCTTGGTGTTGTTGGTGACCGCGGCGATGGTGCCGGCCACGTGGGTGCCGTGCCAGGAGGAGTTCGAGGCGGTGGAGCCGGTGCCGCACTCGCCGTCGGTGGCGTTCCAGTCGCCCTCGTCCTTCGAGTCCGCGTCACGGCCGTTGCCGTCGCGGGCGTCGGCGGCGGTGGAGATGAAGTCGTAACCGGGGACGACGTTGGCCGCCAGGTCCGAGTGGGCCGCGTAGCCGGTGTCGATGACGGCGACGGTGACGCCGGAACCGGTGGCCTTGTCCCAGGCTGCAGGAACGTTCATGCCACCGGTGGGCTCGAAGAGGTCCCACTGCTTGGCGTAGTCGGTGTCGTCGGGGGTGACCGCCATCGCGTAGGCGCGGATGTCGGGCTCGACCGAGGCGACGGAGGGGTCGGCGCGGAACGCGTTCATGACCTCGGTCACGTCCTGCTTGGTCGCCTTGCCGCCCAGGTTCACCAGGGCGCCACCGCCGGCGAGGCGGCGCTCGAAAGAGAGCTTCTCGCCCGTCTCCGCGGCCTTCTCGGCCGTGTCGCTCTTCGCGGCGGTGTTGGAACCGGCCTCGGGGGTCCGGCTCTTGTAGGTGACGATCACCTTCTCGACGGGGGCGTTGGGAAGCGCCCGCATCGCCTGCGAAGCCGGAGCCGGCTTCGGGGTGGCAGCGACCGGGGTTGCGGCGAACGCCCCGGAAGTCATGGCAGCGGCACCGAGGATCGCGGCGCTCGCGACCACGGATATGACTCTCCGCCTGGAACCGTTCAAGGTGTGGCCCTTTCGAGTACGACGTAACTGCGGAGCAGTGGCGGCGGCGCGGGACACACGGGGCGAAGTGGGGTCGCGTCCGTGGTTCCCTGGGCTGGGGGGCCCGTGCGCCGCCACCGGCGCGACGGCCCGGGTCAAGGCCGCCACCGGCGGACAGCACCCTCCGCATGCACCTGTCAGGGTGCGCTCGGGGGATGATATCTGCCGGTGCGGAGGACAGTAGGGAACGGGGGGGTGAACCCGATACGGGGAAAACCCTTGTCACCCCTCAAGGGGTGGCAGGGGTCCCGCGAGGGGGAGGGGCTGAGAGCCCCGAGGACCCCTGGGGCGAAGGCGTTTGGCGCGCGCGGGACGGGAGTCCATCGCGGGGCGCCCCGGCGCGAACCGTACCCGCCGTCACCGGTGTCTTCGGGTACGGGGCGGGTCGGCCGAGTTCGTACGGGTACGGGGCCGGCGGGGCGGGTCGGCCGAGTTCGTACGGGGAAGGGTCGGCCCGGCTCGTACGGGAGAGGCTCGGCCCGGCTCGTACGGGGCCGACAGGTCGGTCTGGTGCGTACGAGGACGGCGGATCAGCCGAGTTCGAGCGTGGTGACGCCGAAGACGCGCTCACGGGCCACCGGGCGGACCGGGCCCGTGTACATCCTGGCCGTCTCGAACGTCGGCTCCAGACCGCGCTCCTGGGCCAGCAGGGCCGCCGCCGGGTTCGCCTCCGGCATGTCGACCGCGATCCGGGCCGCGCCGAACTCCCGCGCCTCGGCGGCGAGCCCGTCGAGGAGGGCGGCCGCGTCGGCCGGGGTGTCCGCGAACAGCGGTCCCACACGCGCCTCGTCCTCGGCGGGACGAACCACGCCATACCCGGTCAGACGCCCGTCGACGACCCGGGCCAGCGCTCGATGGCCGGGAGCGGTGAGCCAGGCGTCCAGGAACAGGGGCCGGTCGGCGTGGTGGCAGAGGCCGTCGTACGCGGCGACCGGGC
>NZ_MWIG01000772.1:0-833 GCF_002156145.1 Streptomyces sp. NRRL B-24572
CCGGCGCGGGTCGTCCCACTCGCCCAGCAGCACCAGCGGACGCATCCGCTCCCCGCCCGGCGCCGGCAGCGCGACCCGCACGGCCGTCGCGAGCGAGGTCCGCGAGGTCCGCGCCCCCGCCACCGTGTCCACCCAGCTCACCGGCCTGCGCAGCCCCTTGAGCGACTCCAGGATCTGCACCGCCGACAGCGGCCCCGCCCCGAAGCCAGGCAGCGAACGGTCGGCGATCGCGAGCCGCGAGCCCGGGTTGATCCGCGCCACCACCGGCACGCCCGCCCCCGCGAGCCGCGTCAGGGCCGCCCGTCCCGCACCGCCCCGGATGTCGAGCAGCACCGGCTTGCGGGTCACGTCGGACCAGCGGGCGGTGTCGAGCGCCGCCGCGACCGCGCACTCCTCCAGGGTCTCCTCGCCGGCTTCCTGCGGAACCTCCGCGCGGTCGCGCCGCGTCCGGTCGTTCACCCAGGGATCCGGCAGGAAGAGACGCCAGTTGACCGGCACGCTCAGCTCGTCGCTGGCGAACCACACCCCGAACGCCTGCTGCCCGTGGAAGACCTGCCCGCGCTCCGGGTCGAACCGCCGGTCCACCCCCACCGAGTGCTCCCCGGCCTTCGGGATCGGCATCGGCCGCACCACCCACGCCTGCGGGCAGGTGTTCCGCTCCAGATACCGGGCGAGCGCCGCCCGCATCGGCTGCCAGTCCCAGGTGGAACTGGACACGAAGTGGTGCAGGCTCTGCTCGGCCGCGGGACCGCCGATCTGCGCGGCGATGTTGCGGATCGACTTGCGGCCCTGCGCCGTCAGCAGACCGTGCAGGTACTGCTCGGTCTGCTGAC
>NZ_MWIG01000773.1:0-2235 GCF_002156145.1 Streptomyces sp. NRRL B-24572
TCGGCGGGTTCGTCGCCCTCGCGCTCGGTGTCGGGCTGCTCGCCACCATGGGGCTCGGCCTCTCCGCCACCTTTCACGCGCCCGAGCGTTCTCCCCAGCGGTTCGCGTCCTCGCCCGTCGTCGTCCGGGGCCAGGACCGGCTGACGCTCGACGTGCGGCGCGGGCCCGACACCGTACCCGTGGAGCAGCGGCTCGACCGTCCACAGNNAGGACCCGGGCGCGGTCGCCGCCGAGGTCAGGGCGCTCGTCGGCGACCGCGCCCGGGTCCTCACCGGGGACGCGCGCACGCAGGCCGACCCCGACCCCGAGCGGGACGCCCGCGCCCTCGTCGGCCTGGGCGCCCTCCTCGGCACCTCCGGCGGCGTCACCGCCTTCGTCTCCGTCTTCGTCGTCGCCTCCACCTTCGCCTTCGCCGTCGCACTGCGCCGGCGCGAGTTCGGGCTCCTCCGGACCGCCGGGGCCACCCCCGGCCAGATCCGGCGGCTCCTGCTCGCCGAGGCGGCGGCGCTCGGCGTGCTCGCCTCCGCCGCCGGGTGCGCGCTCGGCGCCCTCGGCGCGCCGCTCCTCGCCCGGACGCTCGTCGACGGCGGCCTCGCGCCCGCGTGGTTCACGATCGGCGGCCCCTCCTGGCCCTTCCACGTGGCCTTCTGGACCGGGGTGACCGTCGCCCTCACCGGGGCCCTCGCCGCGTCCCGGCGGGCCGGGAAGGTCGGTCCGACGGCGGCGCTGCGGGAGGCGGACGTCGACGCGGACGCCCTGCCCCTCGGCCGGGCCGTCCTCGGTGCGGGCCTGGTCGTGGCCGGGCTCGGGCTCCTCGTCTGGACCTGCGTCACCGATCCGTCCGCGCTGCTCAAGCGGAAGACGTACACGACCCTGCCGATGCTCCTGATCACCGGCGTCGCCCTGCTCTCCCCGCTCCTCGTCCGGCCCGTGGCCCGGCTGCTGCGGGCGCGCGGGGCGGTGGGGACGCTCGTACGGGAGAACAGCGCGGCCGCCGTACGCCGCACCGCCGCCGTCGCCGCGCCCGTCCTCGTGACCGTGGCGCTCGCCGGGACGCTGTTCGGCTCGGCGACGAGCGTCACGCGCGCGAAGGAGGTGGAGGCGCGGGAGCAGACGGCCGCGGAGTACGTGGTGAGCGGGGACGGCCTGCGGCCGGTGGCGGCGCCTGCCGGGGCGGTCCTCTCCCCGACTGGGGCGACCTCCGTCTTCGTACGGGACGGGGACGCGGCCGTCGTGAGGTACGGGGCGCGGGCCGTCGCCGACCCGGCCGCCTTCGCCGAGCTGGCCCGGCTGCCGGTGACCGCCGGGGACCTGCGGGACCTGGACGACCGGTCGATCGTCGTCAACGAGGAGTTCGAACGGCACCGGGTCGGCGAGACGGTGGAGGTGTGGCGGGCGGACGGGAGCGGTCCGGTACGGCTCCGGATCGCTGCCGTCCTCGCGCTCGGGACCGGCGACAACGGGCCGTACGTCACCCGGGCGAACGCACCGGGCGCCGCCCTCGACCGGATCGACGCGCGCGGGGGCGGGGCGGCGACGGCACAGGCCCTGGAGGCGAGCGGAGGGACGGCGCACGCGCGCGCGGCGGGCGACAACCGGCAGGCCCGTCTGGGCATGGCCCTGGTCCTGGGCATCGCCCTCGTCTACACGGTCATCGGCCTCGCCAACACGCTGCTGATGGCGACGTCGGTACGGGGCGGGGAACTGGCCTCGCTGCGGCTCGCCGGGGCGACCCGGGCCCAGATCCTGCGGGTGGTGACGGGCGAGGCGGTACTGGCCGTCGCGATCGGGGCGCTGCTCGGCCTGGTGGTGACGGGGGTCGTCCTGGGCGCCCTGGGAGCGGGCCTGGCGGCCCTCTCGGCGCCGGTCGCCCTGGTGCTCCCGTGGCCGGTGGTCGGGGCTGCGGCGGGGGCGTGCACGGTGGTCGCGGCCGCCGCGTCGGCGGTCCCCGCGTGGCGGCTCACGCGCTGAGCGGCGATGGTGGGACGACGGGGCGGCGACCGGGGTCGGAGCCGGGTCACCGCCCCGCCCACGCGCCGGGCCGGGCGGCGCCCGTGCGGACCTACGCCCGCTGGGCCGTACCCGTGCGGGGCGGTGCGCCGGCCCACCCTCGTGCGGCCGGCGCCCACCCCTCGCGCGGGCCTGCGCCCGTGCGGGGCGGTGCCCTTCGCCGCGCCCGTGTGGGCCCGCGCCCCGCGCCCGGGTCGGGCGGCGCCCCGCGCCCGTGTGGGCAAT
>NZ_MWIG01000774.1:0-3306 GCF_002156145.1 Streptomyces sp. NRRL B-24572
GCGGTGGCGGGCGTTCAGTGGACCAGTCGTAGGCGGGAGCCCGCCACCGCCAGGTGGATCGTCTGGCCCCAGGTCAGTTCCAGGGCGTCCGACTCGACGCCGTCGCCGAAGGCGACCAGCCGGTCCGACTCGACGGTGAGCCGCAGGCCCCGGCCCGCCTCGAGGAGGCCCTCCACGCGGGTGGTGCCGGTCGTCGGCGACGGCCAGGCCTCGCGGACGAACCAGGCGAGCCGCGCGTCCGAGGGCGCGGGCAGGGCGAGCGTGCTGGAGCGCTGCTCCCACAGGGAGCGGAGCCAGCCCGTGGCCCCCGTCCCGGTGCCGACCAGGACGCCCGAGGAGGCCTGGGCCTCGGGCGGGACGTCCGTGCCGTCGAGCGCGAGGGAGTAGCGGGCCGTCTGGTGGCCCGGCGGACCGACATAGATCTCGTTCAGCGCCAGGAGCCGTTGCGCGTCGTCGGTGACGGCCTCGACCATCGTCAGCTCGTCGACCGCCGCCCCGGCCCCCGCCGCGTACGGAAGGAGACGCCGCGCCCGGTCCGGCCGGTGCCGGACCAGGACGCCCGGGTTGCGCCCGGGGTCGGCGTCGATGCCGATGACGGGCTGCCCCGTCAGGTACTTCGCCGCGTTGGCGACGAGACCGTCCTGCCCCACCACGACCACGACGTCCTCGGGCCCGAACAGGAACCGGTCCAGATCGGCGCGCTCGACCCGCGTCTGGCGCCACGTCAGCGGAACCGCGCCCGCCACCTCGGCGAGCGCCCGCCGGGCCCGCTCGTGCCGCTCGCGCACCGCGTCGACGGAGCGGCCGCGCGCGGCGAGGAAGAACGCGGCCTGCCCGTGCGTACCGTGCCGGGCGAGCAGCTCCTCGTACTCCGTGGTCCGGTGCACGAGCACCGCGCGCGGCGCGAGGCTCACGGCCGCGCCCCGCCCTCGCCGCCGCCCAGCTTGGCGAGCAGTCCGGTCAGCACGTCCGGGGAGAGCGTGAGGTGCTCGATGCGCGGCAGGTTCTCCGCCGCCCGGGTCACGGCCAGGGCCTGCAGGACCGCCGGGTCGGCCTCCGCGTGCGCCCGCAGCCACGCGGACTGCGCCCCGGCGCGCGCCTCGCCGACCTCCCGTGCCGCCTCCGCCTCGGCCCGCGCGAGCCGGACCTTCCGCAGGGCCTCGGCCTCGGCCCGTACCGCGTCGGCGGCCGCGTTCTCCTCGGCCTCGCGGCGGGCGTTGGTGCCGCGCTGCTCGACGAGCCGCTCCTCCTGCCGGGCGAGCTCGATCTTGCTGGCGAGCTCGTTCTCGGCGATGGCGCGCTCCCGCTCGACGGCGACCGCGCGGCGCTCGTACGTCGCCCGGTCGGCCTCCTGCTGGATCTGCTCCCGCGCGGGGGTCCGCAGGGCGCGCTCGACCTCCGGCTCGGGGCGGATCGCGACGACCCGGACCGCGACGACCTCGATGCCGGTGTCCGGCAGGCGCGGCTCGGCGGCGAGCCCGGCCGCGATGCGGTCCCGCACCGCCGCCACGCCGTCGACGAGCGCGGCGGCGAGCGTGGTGCGGGCGAGGACGTCGAGGGCGTGCTGCTGGGCGGTCTCGGTGAGGAGGGTGGCGAGCTGCTCCAGCGGGGTGCCGCGCCACGCGCCCGTGTCCGGGTCGATGGAGAAGTCGAGCCGGGTCGCCGCCGCGCCCGGGTCGCCGATCCGGTACGTGACGGTGGACTGCACGCTCACGTCCTGGAAGTCGGCGGTGCGGGCGTGGAAGGCCATCGCGAGCTCGCGGTCGTTCACCGGCACCTCGGAGAGCGCGGCGGTCAGCGGCCGGAACCAGAAGCTCAGCCCCTCGCCGTCGTGCACGAGCCGGCCGCGGCGCTGGTGGCGGATGTGGGCGGTGGGCGCGGAGCGCAGATGGCGCCAGCCGGCCCGCCGGGTGATGTCGGCCATGGAAACCCCCTTGTCGTCACGTTGACGATAGGGGGTTCGGATAGTTGTCGTCAAGATGACGAATTTGGGGTCCCCGTACACCGAGGGGGCGACGACCGTGCGGTCGTCGCCCCCTCGGGCCGGTCGGCGTGACCGCCGTGCTCACCCCGCGACGGGTGCCGGCACCGGCTCGCTCTCGGGTGCGCCGAGGCCGGTGGCGCGGGACGCCGGCCCCGGCCGTGACTCCGGGGCGAGGGGCGGCGCCGGAACGGCCGCGAGGAGCGCCTCCCCGGCCGACGGGACCGACGGGAGCGACAGGGCCGAGGAGACCGAGGAGACCGACGAGATCGACGGGGCCGACGGGGCCGACGGCGCGAGCGCCGGGCCCGACGCCGCAGGAGCGACAGCCGGCGCGGGCTCCGCCGGGCCTGCCGCCGTGGCCACCGGAACCGGCGCGGGCTCCGCCGTCGCCGCTCCGCCCTTCGTCAGCAGGACCACGCCCCGCGCCGCGACCAGCGACGCGCCCGCCGCGATCAGCCAGCCCCAGGCGCCCGCCCGGAAGGTCTCGCCGAGCAGGGCCACGCCGATGACCGCGGCGGCCGCCGGGTTGGAGAGGTTGACGACGGCCAGCGGGGCCGCGAGCCCGCCCCGGTAGGCGGCCTGGGACAGCAGCAGGCCACCGCTGGCGAAGCCGGATATCAGCACCGCGAGCAGCGCGGTCTGCCACCAGGTCGGCTCGGCGCCGGGCAGGTCGAGCGCGAGCGCCGCCGTCAGGGTCTGGGTGAGTGCGGAGGCGACGCCCGAGGCGACCCCGGACGCCGTGGCGTGCCCGAGCCCGCTCGCGGCCGGCCCGCCGGTCCCGCGCCGCTCGCGCCCGTGCACCCGTCCGGAGGCCAGCGCGGCGATGAGGAACGCGGTCGCCGCGGCGACGATCAGGGACTCGCGCAGGCTGAGCGCCTCGCCGGGGGCCGTGGGCCCGGTCACCGCCACGAGTCCGACGAGCCCGCCCAGGGTCCACAGGGCTCCGCGCCATTCGGTACGGGTCACCCGGCGCCGTGCGTAGTACGCGCCCAGCGGCAGCGCCGCCACGAGGGTCAGCGCGCCGAGCGGCTGCACCAGCGTCAGCGGCCCGTAGTGCAGGGCGGCCACGTGGGCGAGGGCTCCGGCGGCGTTGAGGCCGACCGACCACCACCACTGCCCGCGCGCGAGCAGGGCGCGCAGCGCGCCGCGCCCGTCGGGAGCGGCGGGGGAGGCGGCGGCGAGCCGGGACTGGGCGACGGCGGCGAGCGCGTACCCGGCGGCGGAGACGAGGGAGAGCAGGACCGCGAGCGCGGTGCCGGCGGCGGGGTTCATCGCAGGGCTCCGACCGGGAGGGGTGCCGCACCGAGCGGGCGGGGTACGGG
>NZ_MWIG01000775.1:0-10388 GCF_002156145.1 Streptomyces sp. NRRL B-24572
CCGCCGGGCGTCCGGCCGCCGGCAAGACGGGCACCGCGGAGGACGACAAGGCCGCCTGGTTCGCCGGCTACACCCCCGAGCTCGCCACCGTCGTCGCCGTCATGGGCCAGGACCCCGAAACGGGCGCCCAGGAATCGCTGTACGGCGCCCTCGGCCAGCCGCGCGTGAACGGCGGCGGAGTGCCCGCCGAGATCTGGGGCCGGTTCACCCGCGAGGCACTGGACGGGGTCCCCGCACGCGACTTCGAGCTCCGGCTGATGCCGGGGGCGGAGGCGCCACCGGTCCCGCCGGTGCCGGACGGGCCGGAGGGCTCATCGGAGAGCTCGCCGGAGGGCTCGCCGGAGGGCTCGTACGAAGCGGGCGAGACCGGCGAGGCCGGACCGGGCGCCGCACACCCCTCCGTACGGCCGTCCGGGGCCTCCGGGACCCCCGGAGCCCTCGCGACCCCCGGGACCCCCGGGGTCAGTGACCGCTCGTCGCCTTGAGCCCCACCACGGCGACCAGCAGCAGACAGACGAAGAAGATCCGGGCGGCGGTCGCCGGCTCACCGAGCACCACCATGCCGAGCACCGCCGCACCGGCCGCACCGATGCCGACCCACACGCCGTACGCCGTACCGATCGGCAGCGTCTTGGCCGCCTGCGACAGCAGCATCATGGAGGCGACGATCCCCGCACCGGTGAGGACACTCGGCCAGAGCCGGGTGAAACCGTCCGTGTACTTCATGCCGATGGACCAGCCGACCTCGAGCAGACCGGCGACGACCAGCAGAACCCAGGCCATGACGAGACACCTCCGCGAGACGGAACAACAGGGGTGCGTCGTCTTGTCGTCAACCCGGTACGGCGCGTCTCGTCGGGGTGTCTCCAGGCTAGCAAAGAACGGGCAAAGGCCCCGGTGACTCCGGTCACCAGGGCCTTCGCGCTCGTCTGCCTACAGGTACAGGCCCGTCGAGTCCGACGTCCCCTGGAACCGGTCCGCCGCCACCGCGTGCAGATCGCGCTCCCGCATCAGGACGTACGCGACGCCCCGCACCTCGACCTCGGCGCGGTCCTCGGGGTCGTACAGCACCCGGTCGCCGATCTCGACGGTACGGACGTTCTGACCGACCGCGACCACCTCGGCCCAGGCCAGGCGACGGCCCACGGCGGCCGTCGCCGGAATCAGGATGCCGCCGCCGGAACGCCGCTCCCCCTCCGGGGAATCGGTACGGACCAGGACCCGGTCGTGGAGCATCCGGATGGGCAGCTTGTCGTGCGTGTTCTCGCTCACCCTGTGAACTTACCTGCCCGGGCGTGTCGCCCGCAGACGGGGCGGCCGGGAAGGCTCACGCCTTGTGCCGCCGCGAGGAGGAAACGATCAGCCCGACGACGGCAAGGGCCACGACGGCCGCCGGAACGACCCGCTCCAGGCGGGGCGCGCCGTCCTCGTGGGTGAAGCGGGCCTTCACGTCCGAGACGACCCGGTTGACGGCGACGAAGGCGCGCCCGGCCGTCTGGTCGACCGTCGAGGCGACCCTGGCCTTGGCGTCCCCGATGATCGTCTTCGGGTGCATCCGAATGCCGATCTCGTCGAGAGTGACGGCGAGCTGCTCGCGTCGGCGGACGATGTCCGCCTCGATCTGTGCAGGGGTCCTGGCCTCCGACACCGCGCTGCCTCCGTGGTCGTATTCCGGTCGTTGACGGTCAGTCTGTCAGTTCCGGCGCGATCGGGTCGCGCCAGACCCCCATTAGGCTCTTTATCGCGTACGCGAACACCCCGAGGAGAGCCAGCCATGAGCGAGCGACTGCAGCCCGGCGACACCGCCCCCGCCTTCACCCTTCCCGACGCGGACGGCAACGAGGTCTCCCTCGCGGACCACAAGGGCCGCAAGGTCATCGTCTACTTCTACCCGGCGGCGCTGACCCCCGGCTGCACGAAGCAGGCGTGCGACTTCACCGACAACCTCGACGTCCTGGCCTCCGCCGGCTACGACGTCATCGGCGTGTCCCCGGACAAGCCGGAGAAGCTGGCGAAGTTCCGCGAGAAGGAGAACCTGAAGGTCACGCTGGTCGGCGACCCGTCGAAGGAGACCCTGGAGGCGTACGGCGCCTTCGGCGAGAAGAAGCTGTACGGCAAGGTGGTGACGGGCGTGATCCGCTCGACGGTCGTGGTCGACGAGGACGGCAAGGTGGAACACGCCTTCTACAACGTGAAGGCCACGGGCCACGTGGCCAAGATCATGAGGGACCTGGGCGTCTGAGCCCCTCTCTTCCACGGAACGGCCCGTACCCCGGAAACGACGGTGCGGGCCGTTCCGCTTTCCATACGCGATACGTACGCGATATGGCGTGACCGTCCGATATTCGGGTCGTTAGTCCGTACGAGATCCGTACTGGGGAGGGGCCGACTCGATGGGGACGAGCGCGTACACGAGGGAACGGCTGGATTCGGCGGCGTGAGGGGCGCGGACGCTGACGGAGGCGCTGGAGAGGTTGGGGGTGGACCCGAAGAGTCCGACGCGGCGGTACGTACGGGAGCGGATGCGGAAGCTCGGGGTGGACACCTCGCACTTCGAGCAGGAGGGGATGCGGTGGACGAGAGAGGTTCTGGCACCTGTCGTCGCCATCTCCACGAGCGTGAACGATGTCGTACGCCGGCTGGGACTCGATTGCGTGGGTGGGCACCAAGCCAACATCGCCCGTCGCATCAAGGCGCACGCCATCGACACGTCGCACTTCACGTCGGTGGGCCGAGCGGAGCACAGGCGGCATGGCGGACGGCGCCGGACAGCCGAGGAGCTCCTCGTCAAGGAAGCGTCAGCGCATGCACGGCGGATCCCAGGCCAGCGGCTCAAGCGGGCCATGCAGCAGCTCGGCTACGAGGAGCACTGCGCGCTGTGCGGGATCGAAGCCATGTGGCTGGGATGCCCGCTTCCGCTGGAGGTCGACCACATCGATGGCGACTGGCGTAACAACCAGATTGAGAACCTGCGGCTACTGTGCCCCAACTGCCACTCCACGACGGACAGCTACCGAGGTCGCGGCAAGGGGCGCACCCGATGACCGCCAGCACGCGGTACACCCGCGAGCGCCTGGCCGAAGCAGCGGCGCGGTGCGCCGACATCGACGAGGCCATCGACTTCCTCGGCGCGGAGTCGTACAGCGCGCTCCCCCGGTACCTCATGAGGCGGTTCGCCCACTTCGACATCGACGTCTCCCACTTCCCGCCCTTCGGGAGACTCGCCCGCCCGAGTACGCATGCCCTGCGACAGGCAGTGGCGCACTCGACCTCCGCAAGGATGGCCCTGCACCATCTGGGCCGGGCGGACACCGCTGCACAGCGTGCGAACCTACGGAAGTGGATTACGGAAGACGGCCTGTCAGTCGCCCACTTCTTGGGGCAGGCCCACCAGCGCGGCAAGCCGAGCCCGACTGCCAAGCGGGCGGAAGACGTTCTGGTACGTCACGACAAGAGGCATCGGACCACCACCAAGCGGCTGCGCCGCGCACTGCACGAAGTCGGTGTGCCCGAGGAGTGCGCTCGGTGCGGCGTAGCCCCCGAGTGGCTCGGCAAGCCCATGACCCTGGAGGTCGACCACATCAATGGGGACTGGCGTGACGACCGGCGCGAGAACCTGAGGCTCCTGTGCCCCAACTGCCATGCGACCACTGACACCTGGTGCCGCGGCGGACGACGACGTCCCTCTCAACCGAGTGGCAGGTGACCGCTACCATGGCTGTGCACGCGGCCGTGGCGAAATAGGCAGCACGCGCGGGCCTTAGAAGCCCGTGGGAGAAATCCCGTGAGGGTTCGAATCCCTCCGGCCGCACCCAGGAACGGCCTGCGAATCGAAGGATCGATTCGCAGGCCGTTCGCATACGGGCCTCAACCCAGCAGCTCCCGCACCACCGGCACCAGGGCCCTGAACGCCTTGCCGCGGTGGCTGATCGCGTTCTTCTGCTCCGGGGTCAGCTGGGCGCAGGTCACCTCGTGGCCCTCCGGCTGGAGGATCGGGTCGTAGCCGAAGCCGTTCGTGCCTACGGGGGCGTGGCGGAGGGTGCCCTCCATGCGGCCCTCCACCACTCGCTCCGTGCCGTCGGGCAGCGCGAGGGCCGCCGCGCAGGCGAAGTGGGCGCCTCGGTGTTCGTCCGCGATGTCCGAGAGCTGGGCCAGCAGCAGGTTCAGGTTCGCGCGGTCGTCGCCGTGGGTGCCGGCCCAGCGGGCCGAGAAGATGCCGGGGGCTCCGTTCAGGACGTCGACGCAGAGGCCGGAGTCGTCGGCGACGGCCGGGAGGCCGGTGGCCTGGGCCAGGGCGTGGGCCTTGAGGAGGGCGTTCTCGGCGAAGGTGACGCCCGTTTCCTTGACGTCGGGCACGTCGGGGTACGCGTCCGCGCCGACGAGTTCGACGTCGAGGCCGGCGTCGGCGAGGATCGCGTGGAGTTCGGTGATCTTGCCCGCGTTGCGGGTGGCGAGGATCAGGCGCTGTCGGGTCATGCCCCGATTATCCCGGGGTGCAGACCTTCGCCACTTCGCCCGCCGCGTCCGTGATCGGCGTGATGTCCGGGGTGGTGTCGCCGTTCTTGACCGCCGTGCGGACGGAGTCCACGCCCTTCGTCAGGTCGTCGACGGCCTTGGAAAGGTCGGCGTTGTCCGTCGTGTTCTTGATGTTGCCCAGTTCCGTGGAGATCTGGTTCAGGGACTCCTCTATCTGCGTCACGTCGTTCGTCGCGTTGGAGACGGCCTGCTGGAGGTTCTGTACGGACGTGGCTATCGCGTCGGCGGTGTTGACGCAGTCCATGGCCGTGTCGAGGGCTCCGCAGCCGCTCAGGACGGTGGTGAGCGCGGCGGCCGTGGCCGTGGCGAGTGCGAGACGGCGCTTCAGCTTCAAGGCGGGTACTCCCCCTGATACGTACGGACATGCGGACGGGCGGGCGCCCCGGATCGTACCCGGGTGCCCGCCCGTCAGGACGCAGCGAGGTGTCAGAGGGTTCCTTCGAGGGCCTTGCGCTGGATCTCGGCGAGTTCGGCGCAGCCGCCGGAGGCGAGGTCGAGGAGGGCGTTGAGCTCCTTGCGGTCGAAGGGCTCGGCCTCGGCGGTGCCCTGGACCTCGACGAAGCGGCCGTCGCCGGTGCAGACGACGTTCATGTCGGTGTCGGCGCGGACGTCCTCCTCGTAGCAGAGGTCGAGGAGGGGGACGCCGTCGACGATGCCGACCGACACCGCCGCCACCGTGCCGGTGAGGGGCTTGCGGCCGGCCTTCACGAGCTTCTTGCCCTGGGCCCAGCCGATGGCGTCGGCCAGCGCGACGTAGGCGCCGGTGATCGCCGCCGTACGCGTGCCGCCGTCGGCCTGGAGGACGTCGCAGTCGAGGACGATGGTGTTCTCGCCGAGGGCCTTGTAGTCGATGACGGCGCGGAGGGAGCGGCCGATGAGGCGGGAGATCTCGTGGGTGCGGCCGCCGATCTTGCCGCGGACGGATTCGCGGTCGCCGCGGGTGTTGGTGGCGCGGGGGAGCATGGAGTACTCGCCCGTCACCCAGCCTTCGCCGCTGCCCTTGCGCCAGCGCGGGACGCCTTCGGTGACGGAGGCGGTGCAGAAGACCTTGGTGTCGCCGAAGGAGATGAGGACGGAGCCCTCGGCGTGCTTGCTCCAGCCGCGTTCGATGGTGACGGGGCGGAGCTGTTCGGGGGTACGGCCGTCGATGCGAGACATGGGACGAGCCTAGCCGGACATGGCGGAGGGCCCGTTCCCCTGCCGGAACGGGCCCTCCTCAGGAAGTGAGCGGAATGCTCACGCTCACATCAGGTCTTCGATCTCCGCGGCGATCGGGTCGGCGTCGGTGCCGATGACGACCTGGATGGCGGTGCCCATCTTGACGACGCCGTGGGCGCCGGCGGCCTTCAGGGCGGCCTCGTCGACGAGGGCGGCGTCGACGACCTCGGTGCGCAGGCGGGTGATGCAGCCCTCGACCTCTTCGATGTTGTCGATGCCGCCGAGCCCGGCGATGATCTTCTCAGCCTTGCTGGCCATGTGTTTCTCCCTGTCCGTTCCGTTCGCGAGGACGCGAATCTCGGCGCACCTGCGGTCCGCTTTGTCACGGTAACCCACGGTTGGCCCAACTTCGCGAGCGAGTGCCGCCGTTCTGTCGAATGATGACGATCACCGGCGGCCTGTCCTCAGCGGGCTCCCGGAGCCTACCGCAACTGGTCTACACCAGTGTGCAACGAGATGCGGGCCCGGCTTGTTCCGGGCAGGGAGGACGCCGATGAGCACCGACAGCCCCGCCGCGACACCGAAACCGGAGCCGGAACCGGCGCCGAAGCCGAAGAAGGCCGCGTCGTGGAGCGGGCTCTTCCAGGGCCTCCAGAAGATGGGCCGCAGCCTCCAGCTCCCCATCGCCGTCCTCCCGGCGGCCGGCATCATCAACCGTCTCGGCCAGCCGGACGTGTTCGGCGCCGACGGTCTCGGCTGGGACAACGTCGCGAAGGTGATGGCGGGCGCCGGCGGTGCACTGCTCGACGGCAGTCTCGGTCTGCCGCTGCTGTTCTGCATCGGTGTCGCGATCGGCATGGCGAAGAAGGCGGACGGTTCGACCGCGCTGGCGGCCGTGGTCGGCTTCCTCGTCTACTACAACGTGCTGCGCCAGTTCCCGAAGGACTGCCCGACGGGCACGGTGGACATCCGCGGCGGCTGTCTCTCGCCCGAGCAGGTCTTCACCGGGTACACGTACCAGAACCCCGGCGTCTTCGGCGGCATCGTGATGGGCCTGATGGCGGCCTGGTTCTGGCAGCGCTACCACCGGACGAAGCTGGTCGACTGGCTGGGCTTCTTCAACGGCCGGCGGCTCGTGCCGATCATCATGACGTTCGTGGCGATCGCGTTCGCCGCGATCTGCCTGTGGGTCTGGCCGCCGATCGGCGACGGCCTGGAGAACTTCAGCGACTGGCTGGTCGGACTCGGCGCCTGGGGTTCGGGCATCTTCGGCCTCGCGAACCGCGCGCTGCTCGTCATCGGCCTGCACCAGTTCCTGAACGTGCCCATCTGGTTCCAGTTCGGCACGTACACCAAGCCGGACGGCACGGTGGTGCACGGCGACATCCCCATGTTCCTCGCGGGCGACCCGAACGCCGGTCAGTTCCTGACGGGCTTCTTCCCGATCATGATGTTCGCCCTGCCCGCCGCGGCGCTCGCGATCACCCACACCGCGAAGCCGAACCGCCGCAAGGCGGTCGGCGGCATGATGCTGTCGGTCGCGCTGACCTCGTTCGTCACGGGCATCACCGAGCCGATCGAGTACTCGTTCCTCTTCGTCGCACCGCTGCTGTACGTGATCCACGCCGTGCTGACCGGTGTCTCGATGGCGCTGTCCTGGGCGCTGGGCGTGAAGGACGGTTTCAGCTTCTCGGCCGGCCTGATCGACTACGTGATCAACTGGAACCTCGCGACGAAGCCGTGGCTGATCATTCCGATCGGGCTCGGGTTCGCGGTCGTGTACTACGCGATCTTCCGGTTCGCGATCACCACGTTCAACCTCCAGACGCCCGGCCGCGAGCCGGACGAGGTCGAGGAGGAGATCGAGCGGGAGAACGTCAAGTAGCTCCCGTTCAGTACGTCAGGTAGCTCCTCGATCACTCTGTGATCGCCTTGTGGTCGCCCTGCGATCACGCGGCGGGGCCTGACCGCTTTCGGGGCTTACGTCCCTCTCGTAAGGCCCGTCGAAGGCCCCTGGACCTGACCGTCCAGGGGTCTTTTGTCGTGCATTTCAGGCTATGGCTGAGCGCACAGAATTCGCAGGTTCCTTATCTAAGTCTCACGTGCTACAACTGGTCTACACCACTCATTGGTGTAGACCACGCGGTCCAGACCACCGCGTTCCACGAGACGCCGCCGTCACCCCCTTTTCCCACCTCTGGCGGCGCCTTGCCTTACTGGAGGAAGTTGATGAGTACGGCCACCGCCCAGGCCGCCGCTCCCGCGAAGAAGCGCGGATCCGGCCTGTTCCAGGGCCTGCAGAAGGTCGGTCGCAGCCTGCAGCTGCCGATCGCCGTTCTGCCGGCCGCGGGTATCTTGCTCCGTCTCGGCCAGGCCGACGTGTTCGGCAAGGACGGTCTCGGCTGGGACAAGGTCGCGTCCGTCTTCGCCACCGCCGGCGGCGCGGTCTTCGACAACCTGCCCCTGCTCTTCTGCATCGGCGTCGCCATCGGCTTCGCCAAGAAGGCGGACGGCTCCACCGCCCTGGCCGCGCTCGTCGGCTTCCTGGTCTACAGCAACGTGCTGAAGGCCTTCCCGATCACCGAGGCCGTCGTCAACACGACCGCCAACAAGGGTGTCGACGTCGCCGCGACGTACAACAACCCGGGCGTCCTCGGCGGCATCCTGATGGGTCTGCTCTCGGCCGTCCTGTGGCAGCGGTTCCACCGCACCAAGCTGGTCGACTGGCTCGGCTTCTTCAACGGCCGCCGTCTCGTCCCGATCATCATGGCCTTCGTCGGCACCGCCGTCGGCGTCGTCTTCGGCCTGGTCTGGGAGCCGATCGGCGAGGGCATCTCCAGCTTCGGCGAGTGGATGACCGGCCTCGGCGCCGGTGGCGCCGGCCTCTTCGGCCTCATCAACCGCGCGCTGATCCCGGTCGGCATGCACCAGTTCGTGAACACCGTCTCCTGGTTCCAGATCGGTGACTTCACCAACGCCGCAGGCGAGGTCGTCCACGGTGACCTCAACCGCTTCTTCGCCGGTGACCCGAGCGCCGGAATCTTCATGTCGGGCTTCTTCCCGATCATGATGTTCGGCCTCCCGGCCGCCGCGATCGCCATCGCCCACGCCGCCCGCCCCGAGCGCCGCAAGGCCGTCATGGGCATGATGGTCTCCCTCGCGCTGACCTCCTTCGTCACCGGCATCACCGAGCCGATCGAGTTCACGTTCATGTTCATCGCGCCGGTCCTGTACGCGATCCACGCGGTCCTGACCGCCGTGTCCATGGCCGTCACCTGGGCCTTCGGCGTCCACGCGGGCTTCACCTTCTCCGCGGGCGGCATCGACTACCTGCTCAACTGGAACCTCGCGACCAAGCCGTGGATGATCATCCCGATCGGCCTCGTCTTCGCGGCGATCTACTACGTGGTCTTCCGCTTCGCGATCACCAAGTTCAACCTCCCCACCCCGGGCCGCGAGCCCGAGGAGGAGATCGAGGACCTCACCAAGGCGTGAGCCTCACCCGTAGCAACGGGAAGGGCCCCGGANNTCCGGGGCCCTTCCCGTTGCGCGGACCGTTCCTCAGATCTCGTACACCGCGCCCGGCCGCGCCAGCTCCGACGGACCCTTGTACACCTCGCGCGCGTCCGCCAGGTTCAGCTCGCCGTCCGTCCACGGCGGGATGTGGGTCAGCACGAGGCGTCCGACCCCCGCCCGGGTGGCCTGCGCGCCGGCCTCGCGGCCGTTGAGGTGGAGGTCCGGGACGTCCTCCTTGCCGTGGGTGAAGGAGGCCTCGCAGAGGAAGAGGTCGGTGCCGACGGCGAGGTCGTGCAGCGCCTCGCAGACCCCGGTGTCCCCGGAGTACGTGAGCGAACGGCCGCCGTGCTCGACCCGGATGCCGTACGCCTCGACCGGGTGGCACACCTTCTCCGTACGGACCGAGAACGGGCCGATCTCGAAGCTGTCGCCCGACTTCAGCGTGCGGAAGCCGAAGACCTCGCTCATCGCGGACGGCGAGGGGGTGTCCGCGTAGGCCGTGGTCAGGCGCTGCTCGGCGCCCTCGGGGGCGTACACGGGGATCGCGTCGCAGCGTCCGCCCTCGTGCCGGTAGTAGCGGGCGACGAAGTACCCGCACATGTCGATGCAGTGGTCGGCGTGGAGGTGGCTGAGGAAGATCGCGTCGAGGTCGTACAGACCGATGTGGCGCTGCAGCTCGCCCAGGGCACCGTTGCCCATGTCGAGGAGCAGCCGGAAGCCGTCGGCCTCGACGAGGTAGCTCGAACAGGCCGATTCCGCGGACGGGAACGACCCGGAGCAGCCGACGACGGTGAGCTTCATGGAGCGTGAACCTCCGTGGACGGGTGCGGGAAGCGCGCTGAGGGAGGGGAGGCTGTGCGGTCTGTCGAGCGTAAGGCGCACCCGGGCCTGTCGCTCCTTCGCGGTGGCCCGTTGTGGGCGAACTCACGGGCTCTGTCACCGGTTCGGATGGATGGCGGAGCGCGGCGGCGGGGTGGCGCGCGCGCCGGTACCTTCTTGAGGTATGGACACGTCGTGGTGGCCCGCGCTGGTCGCGGTCGTGGTGATCGCGCTGGTGGTGGCGCTCGTCCGGGGGTCCCCCCGGACGAAGTCCGGGGGAGGGTGGAAACGGTCGAGGCGGCGGCCCGCGGGGCGGGGGCGGCCGTCGGCCCGGCCGTCGGCCCGGCCGCCGCGCGGGC
>NZ_MWIG01000776.1:0-1284 GCF_002156145.1 Streptomyces sp. NRRL B-24572
CCGAGCTGTGGCGCTGGAGCGCCGCGCTCGCCGACACCCTCGCGGAGGCCGGGGTCGGCCCCGGCGACAGGGTGCTGCTCTGGGCGGACCGCACACCGGCCACGGTCGCCGCCGCACTCGCGGTGATGGCCCTGCGCGCCGCGTACGTCCCGCTCGACCCCGCCTTCCCCGTCCAGCGGGTGCGGGCCGTGGTGGAGGCCGCCGACCCGGTCCTGCTGCTGCACGACTCGGCGGCGGCGACCATCACCCCGCCCGAGGTCAGGGTGCCCGCCGTCGACCTGGCCGGACTGCCCGGGAGCGGCCCGGCGCCCCGCGAGCGGGAGCTCCCCGAGCCGACCGACCCGGCCTACGTGATCTTCACCTCCGGCTCCACCGGCACGCCCAAGGGCGTGGTGATCGAGCACGGCTCGCTGGCCAACTACGTCCAGTGGTGCGGCGCGGTGACCGGCCTGGCGGCCGGGGCGGGCAGCCCGCTGTTCGGCAGCCTCGGCTTCGACCACGCCGTCACCTCACTCTGGCCCGCGCTGGCCCACGGCAGCCGGCTCACCCTGTTCGCCGGGGTCTGGGACCAGCAGGCGCTCTTCGAGGGCCTGGAGCAGCCGTACGAGCTGCTCAAGGTGACGCCCTCCCACCTGCGGTTCTTCGAGCGCACCGCCCGGCCCGACTACCGCCGCACCACCCGGCTGCTGATGTTCGGCGGCGAGGCGCTGGACCCGGCGCTGATCGCCGGGATCGGCGAACGCCTGGACGGGGTACGGATGATGAACCACTACGGCCCGACCGAGGCCACCGTCGGCTGCTGCCACCTGGAGTTCGACCCGGCCGCCGTCCAGGGCCTGCCCAGCGTCCCGATCGGCCGGCCGATCTGGAACACCCGGGCCTACCTGGTGGACGACCGGCTCCGCCCCGCCCGTCCCGGTGAGGCGGCCGAACTGGTCATCGCGGGCGCGGGCGTGGCGGCCGGCTACCTCGGCCGCCCCGAGGCCGGGAACAACTTCCTCGACGAGGCCGAGCTGGGCGGCCCGTCCGGCCGGGCCTACCGGACCGGGGACCGGGTGGAGCTGCTCGCCGACGGCACCCTGCTCTACCTCGGCCGCGGCGACAGCCAGTTCAAGGTCAGCGGCTACCGGATCGAGCTGGGGGAGCTGCGCAGGCACACGCTCGCGGTGCCCGGGGTGTCGGACGTCGCGTTCGACGTGCTGCCCGGGGCGGTGGAGAGCCTGGAGGCGCTGCTGGTGCTCGCCCCCGGCGCGGACGGCTCGGCCGAGCAGGAGCAGGGCGCCG
>NZ_MWIG01000777.1:0-9754 GCF_002156145.1 Streptomyces sp. NRRL B-24572
GCCTGGGCGGCGACGCGGGGCAGCAGTCGGGCGACGATCTGCTCGTGGTCGGCGCCGGTGTCGAAGTCCATGTTCAGCGTGATGAGGTCGATCGCGGCGAGGGCCACCTCGGCCATCGCGTAGACCGTGTACTCGCCGGCCAGATTGGCCTTGCGCGCGTCGAGGTCGTGCAGCGGGGCGGTGCACGCGAGCGCGCGGAGCCGCCGCGCGAGCCCTTCGTCGGCGGCCGGGCCCTGCGCGGGGCGCGGCCCCGCGCTGAGCTGGGGCGGAGCGAGGTCCGTCGAGGCAGGCGAAGTCACGGTGCACAGATTAGGTCCTCACCCTGACAACGGTCGAAACGGCGCAGATACGACCGGCCCTCTCGGTAGCCTCGTACGGGCTGTGCCGTCAGCCGGCGAGGCCTGCCGGATCGTCGACGGCCTGGGCGTAGGCGGCGGCCACGCGCGTGCGTGAGTCGTCGAGGTAGCGGGCGAGGAGTCGCTCCGCCGAGGCCCGTTCACCGGCGCGCAGGGCGTCCAGAATCTCCCGGTTCCTCCGGAGATAGGGCTCGTGGAGTGCGCGCGGGGCGTCGACGACGTGGAAGGCGAGGCGGAGTTCGGCGAGGACCCCTCGCATCAGCTCGTCGGTGCGGGCGCTGCCCGCGAGGGCGACGAGCTCGCGGTGGAAGTGGATGTTGGCCGTGGAGACGCCCGTCCAGTCGTCGGCGCGGGCCGCGGCCTCGCCCTCGGCGACGGCGGCGGCCAGGCCGGCGACGGCGAACGGCGGCTGCCCCAGGCCCCGCACGACGGCGCACTCGACGAGCCGGCGGGTGCGGTAGATGTCGTCCACGTCACCGACGGCGAGGACGCGGACGAAGACGCCCCGGTTGAGCTCGTGGACGAGCAGGCGCTCGTGGGTGAGGAGCCGGAAGGCCTCGCGGAGTGTGTTGCGGGACACACCGAGGGCGCCGCCGATGCTCTCCTCGGAGAGCCGGGCGCCGGGCGGGAAGTAGCCCTCGGCGATCCGGGTGCGAAGGATGTCCGCGACCCGCTCCGCCGTGCTCGTGCGCCCGAGCAGTGCGCGGTCGTCCGCCAGTCCCCCGGCTCCACTCACGTCCACAGCACCCCGTCCCTTCCGTCGTCCGCGGCCGAGTCAACCGCAGAAACCGGGAAGCGACAACACGCCTCTTGTCGGATCGTTGAACAATCCTCTACCTTGACGGCACCGCACGGTTCCTCGGTACGTCTCTCAGGCACGCCTCCTTCTCCTGCGAGGTGCAGATGAGCACGACACAGACCCGGCAGCACTCCCAGGGCGAACGGCCCGACGACACGGGCGCGTTCGCCTGGCTGCGCGGCCTCGGGCCGCGCGGCCGCCGCGCGTTCGGCGGCGCTTTCGGCGGATACGCCCTGGATTCCTACGACTTCTTCACCCTGCCCCTGTCGATGGTGGCCATCGCCGCCTCCTTCGGCCTCGACAAGGGCCGGACCGGCCTCCTGACCACCGTCACCCTCGTCGTCTCGGCGGTCGGCGGCGCGCTCGCCGGCGTCCTCGCCGACCGCGTCGGCCGGGTGAAGGCGCTGATGGTCACGGTCGTCACGTACGCGCTCTTCACCGTGCTCTGCGGCTTCGCCCCGAACTACGAGACCCTGCTGGTCTTCCGGGCGCTCCAGGGCCTGGGCTTCGGCGGCGAGTGGGCCGTCGGCGCGATCCTGGTCGCCGAGTACGCCTCCGCGAAGCACCGGGGCCGGACGCTCGGCACCGTCCAGAGCGCCTGGGCGGCCGGATGGGCGCTCGCGGTGCTCGTGTACACCCTGGTCTTCCAGTGGGCCGAGGCGGATCTCGCCTGGCGGATCCTCTTCTGGACGGGCGCGCTGCCCGCACTCCTCGTCGTCTACGTACGGCGGAACGTGGAGGACGCCCCGCAGGCGACCGAGGCCCGTCGGGCCGGCGCGGGGCGCGGCTCGTTCCGGGCGGTGTTCCGTCCCGGCCTGCTGCGCACCACGCTCTTCGCGATCCTGCTCTCGACCGGCGTCCAGGGCGGCTACTACACGCTCGCCACCTGGGTCCCGACCTTCCTGAAGACCGAGCGCGGCCTGACCGTGGTCGGCACGGGCGGGTATCTGACCCTGCTGATCTCCGGGGCCTTCACCGGCTATCTGACCGGTGGATACCTCACCGACCGGCTCGGCAGGAAGAAGAACATCGTCCTCTTCGCCGTGCTGTCCGCGGTGTCCGTCCTCGCGTACACCCACCTCCCCGCCGGGGCGAACACCCTGCTCCTGCTGCTCGGTTTCCCGCTCGGCTTCTGCATGTCGGCCATCTTCAGCGGCTTCGGCTCCTTCCTCGCGGAGCTGTACCCGACGGCGGTGCGCGGCACGGGGCAGGGGCTCACGTACAACACGGGGCGCGCGGTCGGGGCCGTCTTCCCGACCCTGGTCGGCTTCCTCGCCGAGGGCTGGGGCGTGGGCGGAGCCCTTGTCTTCGGCGCCGTCGGCTACGGCCTGGCCGTACTGGCGCTGCTCGGACTGCCCGAGACCCGGGGGAGGGAACTCGTATGAGCAGGGCGGTGGTTCTCGATCCGCGCGAGGCACGCGCGCGTGCCCGGGCCGGGACGGCGGGGCCGACGGCCGGCTGGGCGCCGGGCCACGCGCAGGCCAATCTGATCGCGGTGCCCGCGGGCTGGGCGTACGACGTACTGCTGTTCTGCACCCGCAACCCGCGCCCCTGCCCCGTGCTCGACGTCACCGACGCGGGCTCCTGGACGACCTCGCTCGCCCCGGACGCCGATCTGCGCACGGACGTCCCGCGCTACCGGGTGTGGGAGCACGGCCGGCTCGTCGACGAGCCGGCGGACGTGCGCGCGTACTGGCGGAGCGATCTGGTCTCGTTCCTGATCGGCTGCAGCTTCACCTTCGAAGGGGCGCTGGCCGGGGCGGGGGTGCCGCTGCGTCATGTCGCACAGGGCCGGAACGTCTCGATGTACGTCACCGACCGGGCCTGCCGGCCGGCGGGCCGGCTGCACGGGCCGATGGTGGTGTCGATGCGGCCGGTCCCGGCGGAGCTCGTCCCGGTGGCGCGGCGGATCAGCGGTCTGCTGCCCGCCGTCCACGGGGCCCCGGTGCACGCGGGTGATCCGGCGGCCCTCGGCATCCGGGACCTGGACCGGCCCGACTTCGGGGACGCGGTCGAGGCCGAGCCGGGGGACGTGCCGGTGTTCTGGGCCTGCGGGGTCACCCCGCAGGCGGCCGTGATGGCCTCGCGCCCGCCGTTCGCGATCACCCACGCCCCGGGCCGGATGTTCGTCACCGACGTCCGGGACGAGCACTACCGCATCGCCGTCTGAACGGCGCCGACCCGTACCACCGCACCACCAGGTGAGAGAGGAAGCACCACATGACCTGGGTCCCGATCGATCTCAACGCCGATCTCGGCGAGGGCTTCGGCCGCTGGACGCTGACCGACGACGAGCAGCTCCTGTCCGTCGTCACCAGCGCCAACGTGGCCTGCGGCTTCCACGCCGGGGACGCGGCCACCATGCGGCGGGTGTGCGAGCTCGCGGCGGCGCGCGGGGTACGGATCGGGGCCCAGGTGTCCTACCGCGACCTGGCCGGCTTCGGGCGGCGCGCGATGGACGTCCCGGCGGCGGAGCTGGCCGCCGAGGTGGCCTACCAGATCGGCGCCCTGGAGGTCTTCGCCCGGGCCGCGGGCTCGCGCGTCTCGTACGTGAAGCCGCACGGGGCGCTCTACAACCGGGTGGTCCGGGACGCGGAGCAGGCGGCGGCGGTCGTCGACGGCGTGCTGCTCGCGGACCGGACGCTGCCGGTCCTCGGTCTTCCGGGGTCCCGGCTGCACGAGGCCGCCGCCGCGGCCGGGCTCCCGGTCGTCGCCGAGGCCTTCGGCGACCGGGCCTACCGGGCGGACGGCTCCCTGCTGCCACGGGGGCAGGAGGGGGCCGTCGTCACGGACCCGGACGAGGTCGTCGAACGGGCCGTGTCCATGGCCCGGTTCGGGGTCGTCACGGCGCACTGCGGGAGCTCCGTCGCCGTCCGGGCCCGGTCGCTCTGCCTGCACGGGGACACCCCGGGCGCGGTGGGCCTCGCCCGGCGGGTCCGGGAGCAGCTGGAAGCCTCCGGCGTGCGCGTGGAGGCCTTCGCGTGAGGGTGCTGAGGGTGGGCGACCGTGGCCTCCTGGTGGAACTGGACGACGGCGGGGCGACGGAGGCCTTCCACGCCGAGCTGCTGCGGCGGCGGGCGGCCGGTGCGCTGCCCGCCGTGCGGGAGATCGTGCCGGCGGCGCGGACCGTGCTCCTCGACGGGGTGGAGGATCCGCGGCGGCTCGCGTCCGAGCTGACGGGATGGGAGCCGGCGCCGCTCCACGCACGCGTGGCCGAGACCGTCGAGGTGCCGGTCCGCTACGACGGGCCCGACCTGCCGGAGGTCGCCGCGCTGTGGGGGGTGTCGGTGGAGGCGGCGGTACGGATCCACACGGCGGCCGAGTTCCGGGTCGCCTTCTGCGGGTTCGCGCCCGGCTTCGGCTATCTGACGGGGCTCGGCGAGCGGTACGAGGTGCCGCGCCGGGCCACGCCGCGCACGGCCGTCCCGGCCGGCTCGGTCGCCCTGGCGGGGCCGTACACGGGTGTCTACCCGCGCTCCTCCCCCGGCGGCTGGCAGCTGATCGGCACCACGGACCTGGTTCTCTGGGACGCCGAGCGGGAACCGGCCGCGCTGCTCACGCCCGGCACCCGGGTCCGGTTCACGGCAGGGGGCGGGCGATGAGCGACCGGGCCTTCGCCGTCGTCCGGGCCGGGGCGCTGACCACCGTGCAGGACCTGGGGCGCGCGGGGTACGCGCACCTCGGCGTGCCCCGCTCGGGCGCCCTCGACCCGGCGGCCGGGCGCCTCGTCAACCGGCTCGTCGGCAACGCCGAGGACGCGGCGGTCCTGGAGACCACCGTCAACGGGTGCGCGCTGCGGCCCCGGTGCGCGGTGACCGTGGCGGTGGGCGGCGCGCCGTGCCCGGTCCGGGTGGACGGCCGTCCGGCCGCCTGGGGGACGACGCTCCGGGTCGCGGCCGGGTCGGTCCTGGAGGTGGGCGCGGCCGTGCGCGGACTGCGCTCGTACGTGGCGTTCGGCGGCGGGATCGCCGTCGCGCCGGTGCTCGGCAGCCGCTCCACCGACCTGCTGTCGGGTCTCGGCCCGGCGCCGCTGGCGGAGGGGGCGGTGCTGCCGCTGGGAGCGGCCACGGCCGTACGGGGGTCGGTCGACGCTCCCCCCTGGCCGGGCCCGCCGGACGAACTCGTCCTGCGGGTCCGGCCGGGTCCCCGGGACGACTGGTTCACCGGTGCGGCGCTGCGCACCTTCAGCACGCGCGCGTACCGGGTGTCTCCGGCGAGCAACCGGATCGGGCTGCGGCTCGAAGGGCCGTCCCTGGAGCGGGCCGTGCCGGGTGAGCTGGCGAGCGAGGGCATGGTCCTGGGCGCGGTGCAGGTGCCGCCGGACGGGCGCCCGGTGGTGTTCCTGGCGGACCACCCGACGACCGGGGGCTATCCGGTGGTCGCGGTCGTACGGGAGGCCGACCTGGGCACGGCGGCGCAGGCGGTCCCGGGGACGCCGGTGCGGTTCGTGCCGGTGCGCTGAGGGCTCGGGGGGGCCGACGGTTCAGAGGGGTGGCGGGCCGTAGCCCCCGCCGCCGGGGGTGCGCAGGACGAGGACGTCGTCGGGGCCCACCTCCGTGGTGGCGGCGCCTTCGAGGTGTTCGACGGTGCCGTCGGCGCGTTCCACGAGGTTCTCGCCGAGGGCGCCCGGCTCGCCGCCCGCCATCCCGTACGGCGGGACCCTGCGGTGTCCGGTGAGGAGGGCCAGCGTCATCGGCTCCAGGAAGCGCAGCCGCCGTTCCACTCCGTGGCCGCCGCGCCAGCGGCCGCGCCCGCCGCTGTCCTCCCTTACCGCGAAGGCGTCGACGCGGACCGGGTGGCGCCACTCCAGGATCTCGGGGTCCGTGAGCCGGGAGTTGGTCATGTGGGTCTGGACGGCGTCGGCGCCGTCGAAGCCGTCCCCGGCGCCCGAGCCGCTCGCGACGGTCTCGTAGTACTGCACGCGCGCGTTGCCGAAGGTGACGTTGTTCATGGTGCCGGAGCCCTCGGCCTGGACGCCGAGGGCCGCGTAGAGCGCGCCCGTGACGGCCTGGGAGGTCTCGACGTTCCCGGCGACGGTGGCCGCCGGGGGGACGGGGGCGAGCATGGAGCCGGGCGGGACGCGGACCTCCAGGGGCTCCAGGCAGCCGCTGTTGAGCGGGATGTCCTCGTCGACGAGGGTGCGGAAGACGTACAGGACGGCGGCCATGACGACGGCGGTGGGCGCGTTGGCGTTGCCGGGTAGCTGGTCGGAGGTGCCGGTGAAGTCGAGGACGGCGGAGCGCCGTTCGCGGTCGACCCGGACGGCCACCTCGATCACCGCGCCCCCGTCGGTCTCGTAGCGGTACGCGCCGTCGTCGAGGCGCGCGACGATGCGCCGTACGGACTCCTCGGCGTTGGCGCGGACGTGCCGCATGTAGGCCTGGACGACGTCGAGACCGAACTCCTCGACCGTGCGGCGCAGTTCCTCGATGCCCTTCTCGTTGGCGGCGATCTGGGCGCGCAGGTCGGCGAGGTTGGTGTCCGGGTCGCGGGAGGGATGACGGGCACCGGTGAGCAGGGCGCGCGTCTCGGTCTCGCGCAGCCGGCCGTCGCGTACGAGGAGCCAGTTGTCGAAGAGGACGCCCTCCTCGTCGACGGTCCGGCTGAAGGCGGGCATGGAGCCGGGGGTGATGCCGCCGATCTCGGCGTGGTGTCCGCGCGAGGCGACCAGGAAGCGGAGTTCCTGCCCCTTGTCGTCGAACACCGGGGTCACGACGGTGACGTCGGGGAGGTGGGTGCCGCCGTGGTACGGGTCGTTGATCGCGTACACGTCGCCGGGGCGCAGGTCGTCCCCGCGTCGGCGGAGCACCTCCTTGATGGACTCCCCCATGGAGCCGAGGTGGACGGGGATGTGGGGGGCGTTGGCGATCAGGTTGCCCTCGGCGTCGAAGAGGGCGCAGGAGAAGTCGAGGCGTTCCTTGATGTTGACGGACTGGGCGGTGTTCTCCAGGCGGACGCCCATCTGCTCGGCGATGGACATGAAGAGGTTGTTGAAGACCTCCAGGAGGACGGGGTCCACGTCCGTGCCGGCGGCCACGCGCGCGGGGCGGGGGACGACGCGGTGCAGCCTGAGGTGGCCTTCTTCGGTCGCCGTGGCCCGCCAGCCGGTGTCGACGACGGTCGTGGCGTCGGCCTCGGCGAGGAGCGCGGGCCCGTCGACACGGTCGCCTGGCCGCAGGTCCTCGCGCCGGTGGAGCGGGGTGTCGTGGGGGGTGCCGGCGCTGTGCATCCGGACGGTGGCGAGGGGCGCGAGGGCGCCGGTCCGCTCTCCGGTGTCCACGAGGACCGGGCCGTGCGGTCCCGCCGTGCCGACGGCCTCGACGACGACGGCCTCGACGACGAGCGGCCGGTCCAGGGTGAAGGCGTACCGCGCACGGTGAACGTCCGTGAACGCGGTTTTCAGCTCGTCGGGTGGTGCGAGGTCGACGGGAAGGCTCGCGTCCGTGCCCGCGTACCGCAGGAGTACGCGCGCGTGTGTGGTGATCGCCTCGTCCGGCAGTCCGTCGGCGCGCAGCTCCCCGCGGGTGCGGTCGGCGAGTTCGGCGCAGAGGGCGGTCACACGGTCATGGGTGCCGTCGGCGTCGAGTTCGGCCTCGACGGACCGCTCCCGCATCGCGGTCGCGTCGGCGAGCCCGATCCCGTACGCCGAGAGCACTCCGGCCAGCGGGGGTACGAGGACGGTGTCGATGCCCAGGGCGTCGGCGACGGCGCAGGCGTGCTGGCCGCCGGCGCCGCCGAAGCTGGTGAGGGCGTACCGGGTGACGTCGTGGCCGCGTTCCACGGAGATCTTCTTGACGGCGTTGGCCATGTTGAGGACGGCGATCTCCAGGAAGCCGGCGGCGACCTCCTCCGGGGTGCGGCCGCCGCCGACCTCCTCGGCGAGGGCGGTGAACCGCTCCCGTACGACCTCGGCGTCGAGGGGAAGGTCGCCGCTCTCGCCGAAGACGGCGGGGAAGTGGGCGGGTTGGACGCGCCCGAGCATGACGTTGGCGTCGGTGACCGTCAGGGGGCCGCCGCGGCGGTAGCAGGCGGGTCCGGGGACGGCGCCGGCCGAGTCGGGGCCGACGCGGTAGCGGCGGCCGTCGTAGTGGAGGACGGAGCCGCCGCCCGCCGCGACGGTGTGGATGCTCATCATGGGCGCCCGCATGCGCACCCCGGCGACCTGCGTGCCGAGTTCACGCTCGAAGGCGCCCGCGTAGTGCGACACGTCGGTGGAGGTGCCGCCCATGTCGAAGCCGATGACGCGGTCGTGTCCCGCCTGCGCCGAGGTGCGGGCCATGCCGACGACGCCGCCCGCCGGTCCCGACAGGACGGCGTCCTTGCCGCGGAAGTGGGCGGCCTCGCGGAGCCCCCCGTTGGACTGCATGAACATGAGGCGGATTCCGGCGAGTTCGCGGGCGACCTCGTCGACGTACCGGCGCAGGATCGGCGAGAGGTAGGCGTCGACGACGGTGGTGTCCCCGCGCGGGATCATCTTGATGAGCGGGCTGACCTCGTGCGAGCAGCTGACCTGTGTGAAGCCCGCGGCGCGGGCCGCCTCCGCGACCCGGGTCTCGTGCTCGGGGTGCCGGTAGCCGTGCAGGAGGACGACGGCGGCGGAGCGGAAGCCGTCGTGGTGCGCGGCGGCGAGCGCCTCGGCGACGGCGGTCCCGTCGAGCGGGCGGACGACGCCGCCGTGGGCGTCGATCCGCTCGGGGACCTCGATCACGCGCGCGTACACCGCCTCGGGCAGCACGATGTGGCGGTCGAACAGCCGGGGTCGGTTCTGGTAGGCGATGCGGAGCGCGTCGCGGAAGCCCTCGGTGACCAGGAGCACGGTCGGTTCGCCGCGCCGCTCCAGGAGGGCGTTGGTGGCGACGGTGGTGCCCATCTTGACGACGGCGATCCGGTCGGCGGGGACGGGTTCGTCCGGGCCGAGGCCGAGGAGGAGGCGGATGCCGGCGACGGCCGCGTCCCGACTGCGTGTGGGGTCGTGGGAGAGCACCTTGCGGGTGACGAGCCGGCCGTCGGGCCGTCGCCCGACGACGTCGGTGAAGGTGCCGCCCCGGTCGATCCAGAACTCCCAGCGCCCGGTCATCTCCCCATTGTGGCCGCGAGCGCCGCCGCGAGGGCGTCTTCCGCGCGCGCGTCGAGGGGTGCGGTGCCGGTGCCGTCGGCCCAGTGGCGCAGTTCGGCGCCGGCGAGCAGGAGGAGCTGCGGGAGCAGGTCGCGGCTGCGGCGCAGGACCCAGCCGGTGCCGGCGGTGGCGAGCCAGAGCAGGGCCTCGGTGCGGGTCGGCGGCGGCTGGGCGGGCTCCGTCGAGGGCGGGGCGCCGTGGACGAGTCCCCGGGCGGCGAGGAGCCCGTGGAAGCCGGCGGCGACGGCCCGGTGCCCGCGCTCGCCCGGGTGGAGCCGGTCGGCGCTCCACAGGGCGCGGTCCTCGGTCCAGGCGGGGTCGGCGAGGTGCAGGTGGACGGCCCCGTACCGGGCGGACAGCGCGTGCACGACCGCGTTGACGGAGCGCTGGCGGCGGGCGAGCGGGCGCGCCAGGGGCGGCGGCAGCCCGAGCATCCGGCCCGGATCGGGAAGACACGCCGTCAGGAGTACGGCCCCGAGGGCG
>NZ_MWIG01000778.1:0-3167 GCF_002156145.1 Streptomyces sp. NRRL B-24572
TACCTCTCACACCCGGGACCTCGACGTCGACGGTCCCGGGTGTGAGAGGTATCGCTCCGGCCCGGGCCGGACGGCAGCCCGCGCGGTTTCGGGCCTCGCCGCCACCTGCACGGCTGCACGGTCCGTGGCCGCGCCGCCCCGCTCCGTATCACTTCGGGCCAAACCACCTTTATGTACACAAGACACTCTTTCGGCGTACCGTCGTGTGGTTCCCCCCTTTCCTCGACGCCCCGGGAGAGCGTGTGCCCAGCTCCAGGACCGACCTTGCCCCGACGCCCCGTGAGGGGCGCCGTCCGCGTCTTCGGACGGCGGCGATCGCGACGGGTGTGGTCGCCGTCGCCGCGGGCGGCCTGTACGTGGCGGGGCTGGTGGCGACGGGGGACGACATATCCGCCGGCACCCGGGTCGACGGCGTGGACATCGGCGGCATGAGCCGCGCCGAGGCCGCGGCCAAGCTGACGGCCGAGGCCCCGGCCTCCTGGAAGGCGCCGATACCCGTGCGGGTCGGCGACGGTTCCACCACCGTGGACCCGGCCGCCGCCGGTCTGACCGTCGACGTGGCGAAGACCGCCGACCTCGCGGCCGACCCGTCCCGCGACCCCTTCACCGTCATCGGACGGCTCTTCTCCCCCGGCGAGCGCCGGATCCGGCCGGTCCTCGCGTACGACGAGGCCAAGACGAAGGCCGCCGTGGCCGACCTGGCCAAGCAGAACGACCGGACGGTCCGCGAGGGCTCCGTCGCCTTCCGCGAGGGCCGGGCCGTCGCGACCCAGCCGGTGACGGGCCGGAAGCTGGACACCGGGCAGGCCGCCGAGACCCTGCGCGCGGCCTACCCGGCCGCCACGGGCGCCGCCGCGGTGACGCTCCCCGTCTCGGTGACCGAGCCCAAGCTGCCCGCCGGCGAGGTGAACCGGTTCCTCGACACCTACGCCAAGCCCGCCGTCTCCGGCCCCGTCACGCTCACCGCCGGCGACCAGCGCCTGCGGATCTCCCCCGCCACGCTCGGCGACCACCTCACCGTGAAGAACGACAAGGGCCGCCTCGCCGCCTTCCTCGACGAGGAGGCCCTGCTGCGCGACCCGGACGTGGCCCGCCCCCTCGCCGCGCTGACGGGCGCGCCCGTGGAGGCCTCCCTCGGGGTGCAGGACGGCAAGGTCGTCGTGGAGTCCGAGGGCCGGCAGGGTCACGAGGTCACCGCGAAGGCCCTCGGCGACGCCGTGCGCCCGCTGCTCACCAGGTCCGGCGACACGGCCCGTACGGCTCCGGTGGCGACCAGGGTCACCGAGCCCGAGCTGTCCTCCGGCTCCCTGGCCCGTCTGGGCATCACCGAGCAGATGTCGACGTTCACGGTGAACTTCCCCACCGCCCCGTACCGGACGACGAACATCGGCCGGGCCGCCGAGCTCATCAACGGCTCGCTCGTGCAGCCGGGCGAGGTGTGGAGCTTCAACAAGACGGTCGGCGAGCGGACCCCGGACAACGGCTTCGTCGACGGCACGATGATCCTCGACGGCTCGTACCGTTCCGCGCCCGGCGGCGGCGTGTCGGCGATGGCCACCACCGTCTACAACGCCATGTTCTTCGCCGGGGTGCAGCCCGTCGAGCACGGCGCGCACTCCTTCTACATCGAGCGCTACCCGGCCGGCCGCGAGGCGACCGTCGCCTGGGGCCAGCTCGACCTGAAGTTCCGCAACGACACGGGCAAGCCGATCTACATCAAGGCGAGCGCCACCGACCACTCCGTCACGGTGAGCTTCCTCGGCACGAAGAAGTACGACTCCGTGGAGGCGGTCGCCGGCCCGCGCACCAACATCACGCAGCCCGTGAAGCGCGAGGGCACCGGTGAGGCCTGTGTGCCGCAGCCGCCCCTGGAGGGCTTCGACACCACGGTGGACCGCGTGTTCAAGAACAACGGCGTCGAGGTCAAGCGGGAGACGTACAAGACCCACTACACCCCGCGCGACGAGGTGACCTGCAAGCCGGTCACCGAGGACGCCGCCGGTCGCTGACGGAAGGGTGTCTTCCCGTTCGGCCGGGGCATGACTTCGGAGCGCGGCCCGTCGACCCCTCGACCGGCCCGCCCCGAACCTCCCCGGACCGTCGGAGGCACGCCTTGGCACAGCGCAGCGACCCCTTCGAGCGGCTCCTCGGCGAGGCCGCGCGCGCCGGCACGTACCCGGGCGCCGCATGGGCCGTGGGCGACGCCCACACCACCCTCTCGGCCGGAGCGGTCGGGCTGCTCGACCCGGCGCGCCCCGACGGACCGACCCGCCCCGACACCCTCTTCGACGTCGCGAGCCTCACCAAGATCCTCGCCGTCTGGGCGGTCGTCGGCACGCTCGTCGACGCCGGGAAGCTCGACCCGGCCGCCCCGCTCGGCTCGTACTGGCCGGAGGCCGCGGGCCGACCGCTCGCCGGGGCCACCGCCCACCACCTCCTCACCCACACCGCGGGCCTGCCGCTCCGCGCCAACCTCCGGCACCTGTACGGCTCCGATCCGCAGGACGTCCGCGACGGCGTCCTCGCCGAGCCGCTCCGGCACCGCCCCGGGGAGGCCGTCGCGTACACCGACCGGGCGGCGCTGATCCTCGGCTACCTCGCCGAGCACCTCACCCGGCAGCCGCTCCCCCGGCTCGCCGGGGCCCGGGTCTGGACGCCCCTCGCGATGACGGAGACCCGGTACGGGCCGCTGCCCGCCGGGGCGAGGGAGCGGTGCGCGCCCACCGAGTACGACGAGGAGAGCGGCGCCCCGCTCCGGGGCACCGTCCACGACTTCTCGGCCCGGCTCCTCGGCGGCGCCTGCGGGATCGCGGGGGTCTTCACCACCACCGCCGACATCGGCCGGTTCCTGCGGCATCTGCTCGAACCGGTGCCGGGCACCTTCTCCGCCGAGTGGACCGCGGCCTCGCTGCGCGTCCACACCGGCCCGCTCGTCCCGCCGCGCGGCCTCTTCTGGCATCCGGCGCCGGGCACGGAACCGGCGGAGGACGTCTGGGCGCACTTCGGCTTCACCGGCACGGCCCTGTGGGTCTCGCCCGCGCGCGGCCGCTGGGCGGTCCTGCTCACCAACCGACTCCGCCTCACCCGCGACCCCGGCCCGCTGGCCCGGGTCAGGGACGCCTTCCGGGCCCTGGCCTTCCGCTAAGACCGTGTCCTATGTGGTGAGG
>NZ_MWIG01000779.1:0-5090 GCF_002156145.1 Streptomyces sp. NRRL B-24572
GACCCCTCTGCGGTCTAGCGTTGCTAGCTGTTGAGGCAACGCTAGTACTGCTGCCGCTCGATTGTCTAGCGGTGCTAGGATCGAATCATGTCGGTACAGGAACGCAAACAGCGCGAACGGGCGGACCGCGAACGCCTCATCGTGGCCACCGCCCGCGAACTCGCCGAGCAGCAGGGCTGGGACGCGGTCACCACCCGCCGGCTCGCCGAGCGCATCGAATACAGCCAGCCCGTCCTCTACAGCCACTTCCGCGGCAAGCGCGAGATCATCGGCGCCGTCGCCCTCGAAGGGGCCGCCGAACTGGCCGCGGCGGTACGGGCCGCGACCTCCGCCGCGGACGGCCCGCGCGCCCGGGCCACCGCCCTCGCCCACGCCTACCTCGACTTCGCCGGGCGCAACCCGGCGGTCTACGACGCCGTCTTCCAGCTCGACGGCGGCCTGGCCTACGCGCGGGAGGACACCCCCGAGCCGCTCAAGGACGCCTTCGCCGCCCTGATGGAGACCCTCGAAGAGGTCGCCGGGGACGGCGTCCACCCGGGCCTGTTCACCGAGACGTTCTGGGCGGCCCTGCACGGCCTGGCCACCCTGACCCGCGCGGGCCGGCTGCCGCCGGAGCACACCGGGTGGCGGGTGGAACTGCTGGTGGACCGACTCGCCATCGCCTGACACACGGCGGGCGCGCGGTCGGGGCTCTCGGGCCCCGGCCGCTCGCCTCGTCCCGCTCGGCCTGCGTCTGTGCCGCCTCGCCGTCTGTGCCGCCTCGCCGTCGCGGGCATCGTCAGGCGGTGCCCTCGTCGTCCTGTGATCCACGTCACATGTGGTTCTTGTCAGGGATCGGGTCGCTGTTCCGCTCAAGTCACCGACAGGGAGCAAGCGAACCGACGGGAGCATCACATGAAGCACCGCATCGTCGTCCTCGGCGCCGGCTATGCCGGGGCCTACACGGCTGGGACCCTGGCCCGCCGGCTGTCCCCGGCGGACACCGAGATCACCGTGGTCAACGCCGAGCCGGACTTCGTCCAGCGGCTGCGGCTGCACCAGCTCGCCGCCGGCCAGGAGATCGAGGCCCCGAAGCTCACCGACGTCTTCGCCGGCACAGGGATACGGCTGCGCCTGGCCCGTGTCACCGCCGTCGACCCCGAGCGTCAGGTCGTCGCCGTGGCCGACGCCGACGGCGGCGGCGAGATCGGCTACGACACGCTCCTCTACGCGCTCGGCAGCCACGGTGCCGACCACGGCCTCCCCGGCGTGGCCGAGCACGCCTTCGACGTCGCCAGTCGGCCCTCGGCGCTGCGCCTGCGCGAGCGCCTGGACGGCCTGAGCGGGCGGGGCGAAGGCGGGAGCGTACTGGTCGTCGGCGACGGGCTGACGGGTATCGAGACCGCCACCGAGATCGCCGAGTCCCGGCCCGGCCTGTCGGTTGCGCTGGTCGCCCGTGGCGAGCTGGGCGCCCGGCTCTCCGCCGGGGCCCGCGGCCACCTGCGCCGGGCCTGCGACCGGCTGGGCGTCACCGTCCTGGAGTACACCGAGGTCGAAGCCGTCGAAGCGGCGCGGGTGCTGTGCGCGGACGGCACCGCTCTGGCGTCCGACGCGACCGTGTGGACGGCCGGGTTCGCGGTCGGCCCCATCGCCGCCGCCGGTCTCGAGGTCACCGAGGACGGCCGGATCATCGTCGACCGCACCATGCGGTCCGTCTCGCACCCGAACGTCTACGCCGTCGGCGACAGCGCCCATGCCGTCGGCGACAACGGCCGGCCGCTGCCGATGTCCTGCGCCTCGGCCGGCTACACCGGCATGCAGGCCACGGCCGCGATCGTCGGACGCCTGACCGGCCGGAAGGTCCCGAACACCAAGCTGGAGTACCCGGGCAACCACATCAGCCTCGGACGGCGCGACGGAATCCTGCAGATGGTCGACGACGAAGGGCTGGCCAAGCCGAAGTACGTGGGCGGCCGGAAGGCCGCGCGGATCAAGGCGGGCATCCTCAAGATGTCGCTGTGGGCCAACTCGCACCCGACGTTCGGCCTGCCCAAGCGCAAGCACCGCCTGGCTGCCGCAGCCCCCGTGCCCGTCGCGCCGGATGCGTCCGCCGAGAAGGCGGTCGCCTAGCCGCCTAGGGTGATCCGCGTGGACAGCACCGCAACCGATCGCTTCGACACCGGCCGGTTCGAGGCCAGCCGGAACCGGCTGGCCTCGCTGGCGTACCGGCTGCTGGGCTCCGCCACCGACGCCGAAGACGCCGTACAGGACACGTTCCTGCACTGGCAGGCCGCCGACCGGCAGCGGATCAAGGTGCCGGAGGCATGGCTGACCAAGGTCCTCACCAACCTGTGCCTCGACCGGCTCCGCTCGGCACGGGCCCGCCGCGAACGTACCGCCGGCGCCTGGCTGCCCGAACCGCTCCTCGACGGCGACCCGATGCTCGGCCCGGCCGACACGTTCGAGCAGCGCGAATCGGTCTCCCTGGCCGTGCTGACCGTCATGGAGCGCCTCTCACCCCTCGAACGGGCCGTCTACATCCTGCGCGAGGCGTTCTCCTACAACCACCCCGAGATCGCCGAGATCCTCGACATCACCGAGTCCGCGAGCCAGCAGCGCCTCCACCGCGCCCGCCGCCGCATCACCGCCGCCCGCCGCGGCGGCAGTGGCGAAGTCGACCCGGCAACCGCCCGCAGGATCGTCGAGGAATTCCTCGCAGCCGCCTCCTCGGGCCGCACCGAACGACTGGTGGCGCTGCTCACCGACGACGCGACCGCGATCTCGGACTCCAATGGCGCGGGCCCGGCCGAGAGGCTGCTGCGGTACGACACTCCGCAACGCGTCGCCGCCGTCGCACGGGCCGGCTTCCGGCCCACGCCCGCGAAACGGCGACTTGCCGGCGGCACGCCCGGCGTCCACCACGCCCTCGTCAACGGCGCCCCGGCCATCCTCTTCGTGCTCGGAGACCAGGTCATCGGTGCGGTGACGTTCGACATCGCAGGCGGCAGGATCGCAACCGTGCGGGGCATCGCCGCCCCCACCCGCCTCGTACGCCTCACCGGAGCCTGGCGGCAGCACGGACCGGACACGCCACTGATCAGCCAGTGGTGATCCGACGCGCCACCGCGGCCGGGCCGGCGCCCGCCACCGCCCGCGTCCGGGCCTTCAGCGAGGCCGCGCTCGACGTGGTGCAGGAGCCTGCACCTGCCTCCTGGCGGTCGCCGATGACCCGGCCCCGCCCGGCTCGCTCGAACGGGCGCCGTCGCCGTGCGGGGCAGAGGGGTGGCTGGTCTGCTGGTCGCGATCCCTCCCCGGACGTACAGGAGCAGAGCCATGCGCAAGGGCGTCGTCGTCACCGTCGAGATTCCCGGTGGGACCCAGGAGCAGTACGAGGAGACCACGCGGCTGATCCAGGCCGCCGAGTGGTTTCCGCCGGCCGGGTTCATCGCGCACGCGTCCGGGCCGGACGGGACCGGCGGGTGGCGGGTCACGGACTTCTTCGAGTCGGAGGAGCACTTCCGCGCCTTCATGGAGAAGGCGCGGCCGTTCTTCGAGCAGGCCGGGATGCCGTCGGCCCTGCCGAGCTTCCAGCAGGCCGTGAACGTCATCACGCGCTGAAAACCCTTTGCGGGACGGGGCGTGGGGCGCCACGCTCTCCGGCATGACCAGTCACCCCTCCCGCCCCGTCGCGGACCTGTTCTCCGCCGACGGGCGCCTCAAGGCGATCCCGCGCAAGCCCGCCCGCCGCGAGGCGCTCCTCGCGCACCTCGCCGCGACCCTCTTCGAGGCGGACCGGACCTACCGCGAGCCCGAGGTCAACGAGGCCCTGAAGACCGTCCACGAGGACTTCTCGGCGTTGCGCCGGTATCTGGTGATCGGCGGTTTCCTCGCCCGTACGAAGGACGGCGCGGACTACCGCCGACAGCAGCGGCCCGGTTCCCCCGGAGGCGCGATCCCCGCCGTCGCGTGACGGCCGCGGTGGTGGCCGGCCTGCTGGCCGGCTATGGCATCGCGATCCCGGTCGGCGCGGTCGGCGCCTACCTGGTGACCGTCACGGCCCGCAACGGCTGGCGTACGGGCGCCGGCGCGGCCCTCGGCGTCGCCACGGCCGACGGGGTCTACGCCCTGATCGCCGTGGCCGGCGGCTCCGCGCTCGTCCCCGTACTCGCCCCGGTGATGACCCCGCTGCGGTGGGCGTCCGCCGTGGTGCTCGCGGTGCTCGCCGTACGGGCCGGGTGGGGCGCCCTGGTCGCGTACCGCGACGGCGGCCTGGCGTCCCGCGACGACGGTACGGCCCTGACACCCGCCCGCGCGTACGTGACCTTCCTGGGGATCACGATCCTCAACCCCATGACGGTGATCTACTTCGCCGCCCTCATCCTCGCCACGGGCCCCTCGGCGCCCGCGACCCCCGTCGACCGCACCGCCTTCGTCCTCGCCGCGCTCGTCGCCTCCGCCAGCTGGCAGCTGTTCCTCGCCCTGGGCGGGACCTTGCTCGGCCGGACCCTGACGGGTGCCAGGGGCCGCCTCGGCACGGCGCTCGCGTCGAGCACGCTGATCGTGGTCCTCGCGGTGCGGCTCGTCGCGCAAGGATGACGTACGGAACGGGGCGTTCAGGGGTGACGGGGGGCCGGCCCGTGGTAGTCCAGCCCCATGAGGCTTCCCGGGGGACGGCAGAGATGGATCCAACTCGGCGGTACGGCGGTGGCGTTGCTGCTGTCCGTACTCTTCACGGCCGGTGCCCTCGGGCAGTTCCGCGCCGGATGGCGGATCGACGCGGCGCCCGTCCGGGTGGACGGCACGATCACCCGCGTGATCCCGCAGCCCAAGGGCGGTGAGTCGTACGAGATCTCGTACGCGGTCGACGGCCGCACCTACCGCACGGACGACCTCCGCCTCGACCCGGACCTGCTGCGGCAGGCCCGGCTCTACCTCTCCGTCCCGCTGGAGGTCGCCGCCGACGAACCGTCGACCGTGCGGGTCGAGGGCGCCGACTACCCGGACGACACCTTCGCCCCCACCTTCGTCCTGGCCGGCTTCGCGTCGGCGGTGGCGGCCGTCCTCTGCCTGTGGTTCGGCCGCCGCCCCCGGCCCGGCGGTGCGCGGCCTTC
>NZ_MWIG01000078.1:0-1277 GCF_002156145.1 Streptomyces sp. NRRL B-24572
AAGCCCCAGGTGTGCAGGACACCTGGTGATCAACTACCCTCCACGAACTTCCGCGGAGCAGCACTACTGATCTTTTCGTTAGTTCTGTGGGTGCACTGGGGCTCTGGACGGGATCCTGGTGCGGTGTCTTTCAATCCTTCGCCCGTGGTTCCTCCTTTGACACGGCCGCAGTTGGCCGAGGCCCGGCGTGTGCGGGCGGCCGAGTTGTTCGCTCAGGGACGCTCGAACACCGAGATCGCGCGGATGCTGGGCGTCAGCGACGAGAGCGTGCGGCGGTGGAAGCGGGTCTGGGAGAAGGAC
The DNA here is from genome assembly GCF_002156145.1 of Streptomyces sp. NRRL B-24572. NCBI lineage: Bacteria > Bacillati > Actinomycetota > Actinomycetes > Kitasatosporales > Streptomycetaceae > Streptomyces > Streptomyces sp. NRRL B-24572. The sequence continues at coordinate 301 of NZ_MWIG01000078.1, forward strand.
GGCGCCGACGCTCTGCGCCGGCGTCCGGCCACCGGACGTCCGCCCAAGCTGGATGATGCCCAGGTCGAGCGGGTGCGGACCGCGCTGGAGCAGGGTGCCCAGGCGCACGGTTTCGAGGCCGATCTATGGACGCTGGAGCGAGTCGGCCTGGTCATCGAGCGGGTGACCGGAGTGGTGCTGTCGAGGGCGTCGGTGTGGCGGCTGCTGACCGGTCGGCTGGGGTGGAGCCTGCAGCGGCCCGAACGGCGGGCGGTCGAGCGGGACGAGTCCGAGATCGCCCGCTGGATCGCGCACGAGTGGCCGCGCATCAAAAAGGGGCGGTGAACACACGTGCCTGGATCGTCTTCCTCGACGAGTCAGGAGTCTCGCTGCTGCCGCAGGTCCGCCGCACCTACGCACCCCGCGGCCGCACCCCACTCCTGCGGCACCGGCTGAACTGGAAGCGGGCCTCGATGGCCGCGGCCCTCGGGTATCACGCCGCCGACCCGGAGCGCGGTCCTCGGCTGTGCTTCCACCTCAAGCCCGGCAGCTACGACACCGCCGGCCTGATCGAGGTCCTGGAACAGATCAAGACGTTCTACCGCGGAGAGCGGGTGGTGCTGGTCTGGGACGGCCTGTCCGCCCACTGGAGCCGGGCGATGCGGGCCTGGGTCGCCGAACAGGACTGGCTCACCCTCGAGCGATTACCGGCTTACGCACCCGAGCTCAACCCGGTGGAACTGCTGTGGTCCTCGCTCAAGAAGCGTGAACTCGCCAACCTTGCCGGCGACCACCTCGCCGATGTCGCCGACGCCACCGAACAGGGCATCCACCGCATCAACACCAACCCCCGACTGCCCTGGTCCTTCCTCACTCACACCGGCCTGATCATCCACCCACCACACCCACCGAACTTACGAAAAGATCAGTAGGGCGTGTTTCAGAAGCCAAGCCCACCGTGGTTGAGAGCCTGATTGGCCGGTACAGTCGCCTGCATG
>NZ_MWIG01000780.1:0-7539 GCF_002156145.1 Streptomyces sp. NRRL B-24572
GGACGTGGTGGAGACCCGGCAGGTCTCCTCGACCGGCGAGCCGGTTGATGGTCCGCTCGACTTCGTCGCGTCGCTCGTATTGCTCCTTGTCGGAGCCGGCGGGGCGGCCGCCCTCGCTGCCGCGGCGTCTGCGGTTGGCCCGCTGGTCCCTCGGCTCGGGAATCGTGTGCTTGATGTGGCGTCTTCGCAGGTGGCGGCTGTTACAACGAGAGCTGTACGCCTGTCTCCGGCCGCGTGCCGGTGGGCCCGGCACGAAGCCGAGTCCGCGCCGACGATGCTCCGGTCGATCCGTCCGACGAGATCGGCGTCGGCCTGCACGGCGCACAGGATCCTGTGCCGTGTGCCGTGTGCCGTGTGCCGTGTGCCGTGTGCCGTCCGCCGGCCAGCGGCGATGCCTTTCGGGGACGGTCTTCCACGGACCGTATCGATCCTGAGGATCACGCCGGGGGACACCCGTGCGCACCCTGAAGATGGTCCCGTCGATGACGGCGCGATGGTCGCTCCACCGGCCCGCGGATCAGTCGAAGAGGTCGGGGTCGGACGCGGTGATCTGGTCCCACAGCGGGCGCGCCTGGAACCAGCCGGCCAGGTGCCCGCCGATCTGCCCCCGGGTGAGCAGGGCCGTCTCGCGGTCGATGAGCTGCGGGGTGCCCGCCGCCATCGCCAGGAGCTGTGCCTGACAGGAGCGCTCCATGGTGACGAACCACCACACGGCCTCGGCGACGGAGTGGCCGACCGTGAGCAGCCCGTGGTTCTTGAGGATGACCGCCTTGAAGTCGCCGAGGGCCTTGGCGACCCGCTCGCCCTCCTCGGTCTCGTTCACCACGCCCCGGTAGTCGTCGTAGATCCCGTGGTCCTCGAAGAACGCGCAGGCGTCCTGGGTGATCGGGTCGAGCGGGATGCCGAGGCTGGAGAAGGCCTTGCCGTGCAGGGAGTGCGAGTGCGCGGCGGCGACCGCGTCGGGGCGGGCCGCGTGGACCCGCGAGTGGATGACGAACGCGGCCCGGTTCACGGGCCGCCGCCCTTCGAGGACGTTCCCCTCGTGGTCCACCAGGATCAGGTCCGAGGCCTTGATCTGGGTGAAGCTCATGCCGAAGGGGTTGACCCAGAAGGCGTTCGGGTCGCCGGGATCGCGGACCGTGATGTGCCCGGCGACCCCCTCGGAGAAGCCGAACCTCCCGAAGATCCGGAACCCGGCGGCGAGCTGTTCCTTGCGGTGGCGGCGCTCCTCCTCGACGGACTCGAAGGTGGGCGGCAGCGGCACGATCGCCCCTTCGGGCAGCGGTCCGACGGCGGCGGCGAGAGCGGGCGGCACGGTGCTCATGAGGGCTCCTCGGTGAGGGGGCGGTGGGGCTCGGCGCGCCAAAAGATACAGAGATGTATCCGATACGACAACGGATCCGAAGCGCCCTGCGGAGTCTCTTGTCCTAACTGGTTTGTGATGCAAAGGTGATGTGCATGGCAGACGCATCGGTGCCCTCGCCGGGCACTCCCCAAGAAGTCCTCGCAGGCCTCGGCGAACTCGCCCGCCGGGTCCGGGCCGCTCAGCGCGGCGCCTGGTTCCCCCTCCTGCTCCTCGGCGTACTCACGCTGGGCGGAATCCTGGTCGGCCGCTTCACGCACAAGGTCGAGACCGTTCCCTGCCCGCCGGGCGACCCCGCCGGGGGCACCGGCTGCACCCTGATCAGCCAGGGTTCGCCCGTCTACTGGACGGTCGGACTCGCCCTCGCCTACGTCGCGACGGCGTTCTTCTACATCCGCCGCTCCCGTGGCCGTGGCGTCGGCACCCCCGTAGGGCCGTACGTCCTCGCCGGGATCGCCCTGGTCGGCCTGGTGGCCGCCACCCAGATCTGGAGCCTCCGCCACGGGATGCCCGGGCCCGGCGAACCGCTCGACTTCTGGGGCCTGCACCTCGACGCGGACTCCGCGACGACGCTGTTCCTCGAACGGCTCACCGGGAACGCCACGGTCGTCGGACTGCCCCTGCTGGTGCTGGCCCGGGTGGAACGCAGCCGCGCCCTGCTGCTGCTCGCGGCGGCGTACCTGGCCGTCGAGCTGGTGCCGCTCAGGCCCGGCGGGTGGGGGATCCCGGCCACCTCTCCCTGGTCCGCCGTGCCCCACTTCGCCGCTCCCGGCGTGCTCCTTCTGCTCGGCGCCCTCGGCTTCGCCCTGGCCGAGCTGTCCGACAGGCGCACCCGCTCATGAGCGAGCAGAGCGAACGGGCCGCCCCGCACCCCGCCCTCGGCCTGGACGACGTCGTCCACCAGCGCGTGCGCCTCGGCATCCTCACCGTCGCCCACCAGGCCCGCCGCGTCGAGTTCGGCTTCCTGCGCACGGCCCTCGGCCTCACCGCCGGAAACCTCAGCCAGCACCTGACCGTCCTGGAGAAGGCCGGCCTCGTCGAGATCGAGAAGGGGTACGAGGGCAAACGGCCCCGCACCTGGCTCTCCCTCACGCCCGCTGGCGACCGCGCCCTCAAGGACGAGGTCACCCAGCTCAAGCGGCTCATCCAACAGATCGAGCAAGGCGGTCCGGGCCGGGAGCCCTAAGACCGTGTCCTATGTGGTGAGGCGGAGGAGGTGTGACGGGCAATCGGGTTGTCGCGGGGCTCGACCAATCGGTCGAGTTGGGCGGGGTCAGGCCAGAGCATCGGGCAGCGGACGCAGGCTTCTCTGAACTTGTAGGTTGGGCCCCTGGACCACCTCCGGAGCCTCGATAGAGTCGGGGTGATGACTGGGAACCGAGGCCGTTGGCCGAAGATCGATGAGGAACGCGGCGTCGAGGACGTGACGCTTCTGATCTTGGAGTGGCTGGGCGAGCAGGGTGTGAACGCCATGATCAGGATGGACGCCGAGAGACTGGCCGACAACGCGCCAGCGTGGACGTTCGCCGCCAGCGGCGGCCCGTTGGCGCATGGGATGCGAGCCGACGGGAGGACTGTTCAGCAGTGCATGTCTGTTGCTCTGGCCCGCCTGCGCGACTCCGGTCTGTCGGTTCCGTTCTGATCTTCGACCGCCTTTGCTGCATCTCGCCTTGCAGAACTCAGGTGGGGCGATTTGATTGCTGGAGGGCTGGTCAAGGCAGGAGCGGTCGGGTTGCGGTCCAGGCCACGAGTCGTTCCCGCACCGGGCCGGGTGCCAGGTAGCCGACCAGGCTTTCCAGATGTGCCGTCAGGTTCTTGTGCCGCCTCAACTCGCGGATCTGCCCGGTGGGAAGGTCGCGCCAGCCCTCGGCGAGAGCAGCGGCCTGCGGGGGCGTGAAGGACAGTGCGCCGAGCGTGTCGGACGCCAACGCCTCGGGACTCCAGTCGGGGTCCGTGTCGTCGGGGCCCAACCGGTCGATCACCCACATCCGGAGCATGAAATCCTGCTGAGCCACGCGCACAGGGTGTCCCTCGGCGTTGTCGAGCACGCGCTGGTTCGCGAGCAGCGACAGCTTCGCCCACTGGCGACGGGCTTCCTGGGGATGGTTGGAGTTGTAGGCCTGTCCCTGCGCGGCGACGCGTGCCGTCTCGAGTTGCTGGCCGCGGGCGTCATGGATAAACGTCTGGAGCTGGTCGAGCGTCCACGTGCTCAGATCGCGGGCCGGCTCGTCTCGATGTGCGTCGCTACTCAAGGTCCCCGCTCCTGGTCGTAGGCATGCCGAGGCTGATGGTGGCCTTCTGTGACTGCCTGTCGATCTGAGTGAGCTTATCCTCGGCGCCGACGAGGCTGACCTTGAGTCCTTTGACCTCGCCGAGCCAGCCCTCGCGCTCGGCCTCGGCAATGCGGGAGACGAGGTTGTCGCGGATCTCCTCCAACCGGCCGCGCTGGGCCGGGTCCGGCCGGAGGAGCGAGCAACGAACACAAGCGTGTTCATGAACACAAGGGCTTGAGAAGGCACGAGCGCAGGTGCCGATGGAGACCTTGCGCTTCTCGAAGTGCGCAAGGAACGCGTCCCGTTCCTCCTCGGTGGGGGTCCGATACTCATCGCTGGGTCGGGTAGCCCTGCGGCGGGCGATGAAGGCGCGATGGGCTTCGATGGTCTCGGCCGGGTAGATCGCCTTGTAGCCCATCGTCGTGTCAAGACTCTTGTGCCCGCAGATCACTTGGGCAATGTGCGGTGGCAGGCCGTTCATGACGGCGTCGGTCACGAAGATCCTGCGGAAGTCATGCGGGGAGAAGACGAGCGGTTCGCCGCCGGCATCGGTCAGGCCCGTGGTGGCCAGCGCGTTGATCAGAAGCTTGCGGAGGGCGGTCGGGGTAAAAGCGCGGTGTTCGGTGCCGATATCGCGTTGGAACAACAGCGGCATCGGCGGGTTCCAGACCCGCTCGTGGACGTCGTAGGAGGTCACCAACGGGATCGCGCCGCTGCTTCCTCGCAGGCGGCGGATGATGGTGGAAAGGATGTCCGCCAGTTCCGGGCTGACCAGCAAGAGTCGTTCGCTGTCGGTCTTGGACGGGGCGACCTGCAGCAGAGGCACGACTTCGCCAGTGCTGGGGAGCCGGTACTCGGTGATGCTGTGGTGCGTCAGCTCCAGAAGCTCCTCGTTGCGGATACCGGTCAGGCGCAGGACCTCGATCGCGGCGAAGGCCCAGAAGGCTTCGCCCTCCTCGTAGGTGAGGTTCCGCCGCCGCCCGGTCGAGGTCTCCTCGGCCCAGGTCAGGTGCCCAGCGGCCTTCGGCGCGACGGCTCTGCGAAAGGCTCCAGCGGTGTTGGGGATCAGATCCCCGGGCCGGGTGCGCTCGGCGGCAGCCAGCAGTTCGGCCGCGGCACGTCGCCTGCGGCCAGCGGTGTTGGTCAGCACCGGCAGGAGGGGAAGCCGTTCGCGGGTGCGCTGGTCCATCCGGGCCTTGCGGTGTTTGCGGTCCTTGGCCTTGCTGATCTCCTCGTCGCTGATCGGGCAGGGCACCACCCACGGCGCCCAGCGGGCCGGCTCTTCCGCAGCCCAATGGGCGATGTCCAGATAGAAGGCGCGGACGCGGATGAGCTCGTCTTTGGCGTTCAGCCGGGGGCTGGCGACCTCGACGGCGGTGCCGTCCGGACCAATCGTGGTGCGCTTCTTGGTGGCGATGTCCGTCTTCCAGGCCCGGGCCAGTGCCGGCGGCAGCCGTAGGGAGTCGATGCCCGGTGAGAGCGCTTCGATCCGGGTCCAGAACAGCCCGGCCAGCGTCCGCGACACCGCGTCCAGGCTGGTGTAATCCAACGACGGCTGCCGTTCGCGCAGGTAGTCCACGATCAGGTCGCGGACCGGGCGGCACTGGATCGGATAGCGATCCACGAGTTCTTCGATGCTCAGCCGGCCGGCGGCAAGCCCGAACGCCCGGATCGTGGCCGGGGCGTCCTCAGGGAAGACACCCAAGGCCCGCAGCCGAAGGTAGAAGTCGACTTTGCGCTGCCCGCCGCGGACATGGACCCGATGCAAGGTGTCGCCCAGCTCCACGCAGTCGCTGACGGTGATGCTGGCGATCGATCCGCCCTTGCAGGCCAGAAGCATCGCGATCCGGGTCGCCGCGATGGTGGCCTCGCCTCGGGCGCTGGCCGGACCAGACCCGGCCAGCTGTGCCAGCCGTGCGAACCCTTCGGGGTCACGGACCTCGGCCATGAGCGGAGCCAGGTGCTTGTGGGTGCGGGTGAGCATCCAGGCCAGGTCGGGACGGATGGCATCGCCGCAGACCAGCATCAGCAGCCCGGAGGTCAGGTCGACGCGCTCATACGACGGTGACGGCCCGCTCTGGCGCAAGAAGCGCAGCGGGAGATCTGTCCAGTTTGCGCCGGGAATCTCCTCGGCGCGGCTGGCCGTCCACCGCTGCTGCCGGGTATCGCCTGGGAGGCTGGACAGCCAGCGTAGAAGTTTGGTGACCCCGCGCCGTCGCCCGGCCCGGGTGGCGTTGGCCGCTGGCAAGAACGGTGGCGCCGTCAGCCGCCGCAGCACCTCGTCCGCCGACTGCGCTGTCGTCGGCCACCATGCCTCTGCGGAGCGGGGCGGGAACCGTTCCCGCAGTACGTTGTTCCGTGCTCGGGCCTGTTCGACTGTTGCATTCGCGGTCTGCAGTTGTCGGCGGGTCGAGTACTTCGTGGTGATGGTCATGAAGACCGCCCGAACAGCACGTCCAAGGCTTCCGGGTTGTAGCCGGGTGCGGGAGGCGGCGGCACCGGCTCGGCGTGCCGGTCGGCCCGCCGGGCGTGGTGGGCCAACACCCCGGCCACGACCTCGTCCTGGCGCGGCGCGAGGTAGATCTCGGTCGTGGTCAGATGCGCGTGCCCGAGGACCCACTGCACGTCGGTCAACGTCAGCGCTGGATCGCGGACCATGCGGGCGGCGGCGCTGTGACGAAGGTCGTGAAGGGTCCAGTCCGCGCCGAAGGTGGCGTTTACCCGCTCGAACATGCGGTGGGCGCCGTGGTAGGTCAGCGGCTGAAACGGACGCCGCAGCGTCCACCGCACTGGCTGTGTCCGGCCTCGCGGTACCAGCCCGTGCAGCTCCTGCTGGTAGAGCCGCATCCATACAAACGCATCTGCCGAGGCCGGCACCTGCTGCCGTGCTCGGGAGCCCTTCCGTACAACGCTGATCAGCTGCTGTCCCGGGTCGACGTCGCACTGCCGGACGCCGATCAGCTCCGAGGCCCGGACTCCGCTGGAGATCCAAAACGCGATCATGGCCCGGTCCCGGTTCGACGGCAGCGCCGCGAACAGCGTGTTGAACCACTCGTCGGGGATCGAGCGCGGAATCCGGCGCGGGACCTTGGGTCGGTAGCGGCCTGTCCGCTCCGGTGCCCAGGCGTCCATCGGGTTGTGGTGTGCGTGCGCGCGGCCGGAGCGACGCGCCAGGTCGAGCGGGAACGGGTTGAGCAGCGGTCCGGATCCGGCATCACGGTTGAGGTCGTAGAACTTGCGCAGCACCGTTTCGCTGTGGGCGACGGTCGACGGGGCATAGCCGGGCCCCCGGGTGGTTTTCCCGGTCACGGGGTTCGGGGCGCCGACGGTGCGGGCCGGCCGCCGCTTGGCCGCGGTTGCTCGCGGCTTGATTGTCAGCTGGATCCAGCAGCTGAAATCCCGAGCGTCCACGCGTGTCGCTCGGTCCCACGGCACTTCGACCGCGTGCAGGAATCGCCACCAGCACAGCAGGTCCATGCCGTAGGAGCGGACGGTCGCCGCCGCCTTCCCGGCTGCGAGCAGCTCCTGGAAGAACACCGCGACCGGAGCCACGGCCGCGCCGTCGGCGTCGACGAGCCGGTAGGGCTCGTACCGGTCGCCGGTCTCCACCAGCCGACCCCACCGAGGAACGGCCAACCTCGACAGATCCCGCTCGGGCACACGATCGTTCATCACGACCGCAGACCGTACTGGGCCGCAACCTCACCTGTGCCCTGAACTGCACAATCAACCTGGTCCGTTCAGTCAACGGGGCGTGCTCGTGGATGCAAGGGGCACTGAACGAGCGGCCGCAGGTGCCGATGGAGACCTTGCGCCGCTCGAAGTGACCCAGGAATTCGCTCCACTCCTCGTCGGTCGGGACGCGGTATTCATCGGTTGGCCTCATGGCTCGTCGACGAGCCA
>NZ_MWIG01000781.1:0-2097 GCF_002156145.1 Streptomyces sp. NRRL B-24572
GCGGTGCGCCCCTCTTTCGTCGTTCGGGATCAGGCCGTCGGGCGGCCCATCGCGCGGTACGTCCAGCCGGCCGCCCGCCACCGCTCCCCGTCGAGGGCGTTGCGGCCGTCGAGGACCACCCGCGAGGAGGCGACCGCGGCCAGCTCCGCCGGGTCGAGCTCGCGGAACTCGCGCCACTCGGTCAGGTGCAGGACCACGTCCGCCCCGCGCACGGCCTCCAGGGCCGAGTCGGCGTAGCCGAGGGTCGGGAAGACGCGGCGGGCGTTCTCCATGCCCTTGGGGTCGTAGACGGTCACCTGGCCGCCCTGGAGGTGTATCTGACCGGCCACGTTGAGGGCGGGGGAGTCGCGGACGTCGTCCGAGTCCGGCTTGAAGGTGGCGCCGAGCACGGCGACCCGGCGGCCCAGGAAGGTGGCCCCGCCGAGGGCCTCGCGGGCCATCTCCACCATCTGGCCGCGCCGCCGCATGTTGATCGAGTCGATCTCGCGGAGGAAGGTCAGGGCCTGGTCGGCGCCCAGCTCGCCCGCGCGGGCCATGAAGGCCCGGATGTCCTTCGGGAGGCAGCCGCCGCCGAAGCCGATGCCGGCGCGCAGGAACTTGGCGCCGATCCGGTCGTCGTGGCCGATGGCCTCCGCGAGCTTGGCGACGTCGCCGCCGGCGGCCTCGCAGACCTCGGCCATCGCGTTGATGAAGGAGATTTTGGTGGCGAGGAAGGAGTTGGCGGACGTCTTGACCAGCTCGGCCGTCGGGAAGTCGGTGACGACGAAGGGAGAGCCCTCGCCGACCGGCACGGCGTACACCTCGCGGAGCGTCTTCTCGGCCCGCTCGCCGCGCACGCCGACGACGATCCGGTCCGGGTGCAGGGTGTCGTTCACCGCGAAGCCCTCGCGCAGGAACTCCGGGTTCCAGGCGAGCTCGACGCCCTCGGGGAGGAGCGCCGCGAGCCGCTCGGCCGAGCCGACCGGCACGGTCGACTTGCCGACGACCAGGGCCCCTTCGCGTACGACCCCGGCGAGGGAGGCGAAGGCGGCGTCGACGTAGCTCATGTCGCAGGCGTACTCGCCGTGCTTCTGCGGGGTGTTCACGCAGACGAAGTGCACGTCGCCGAAGGCGCCGACCTCCTCCCAGGAGGTGGTGAAGCGCAGCCGGCCGCTCGATCCCTCGATCCCGGCCACGTGCTTCGCGAGCAGCTCCTCCAGACCCGGCTCGTACATGGGGACGCGCCCGCCGGACAGCATCTCGATCTTCTCGGGGACGACGTCCAGGCCGAGGACCTCGAAGCCCAGCTCCGCCATGGCCGCGGCGTGGGTGGCGCCGAGGTAGCCGGTGCCGATCACGGTGATCTTGAGGGCCATGCGGGACTCCAGGGAACGTCGGGCGGAATGCCTGCCCGAGCATAGTCGGGCCGGTCGCGGTGCCTGTCGTGGTGCCCTGGTCCGGGGCCGGGTCACGCCCTACCATTTGGGTTACTTAACGGTAGTTAGCAGTGTGGGAGTGAGTGAGCGTGTCGGGTTCGACTGATTTCGACCTGTATCGGCCCTCCGAGGAGCACGACATGCTCCGGGAGTCGGTGCGTGCCCTCGCGGAGGCGAAGATCGCCCCGTTCGCGGCGGCGGTGGACGAGGAGGCCAGGTTCCCGCAGGAGGCCCTGGACGCGCTGGTCGCCAACGACCTGCACGCCGTGCACGTCCCCGAGAGCTACGGCGGCGCCGGCGCCGACGCGCTGGCCACCGTGATCGTCATCGAGGAGGTCGCCCGCGTCTGCTGCTCCTCCTCGCTGATCCCGGCCGTCAACAAGCTCGGCTCGCTGCCGGTGATCCTGTCCGGCTCCGAGGAGCTGAAGAAGAAGTACCTCGGCCCGCTGGCCAAGGGCGACGCGATGTTCTCCTACTGCCTGTCCGAGCCCGACGCGGGCTCCGACGCGGCCGGCATGAAGACCCGCGCGGTGCGCGACGGCGACTTCTGGGTCCTCAACGGCGTCAAGCGCTGGATCACCAACGCCGGCGTGTCGGAGTACTACACGGTGATGGCCGTCACCGACCCCGACAAGCGCTCCAAGGGCATCTCCGCCTTCGTCGTGGAGAAGGGCGACGAGGG
>NZ_MWIG01000782.1:0-1851 GCF_002156145.1 Streptomyces sp. NRRL B-24572
GCGCCGAGGTCGGCGAGGGCCTGCGACTGACCGCCGTGGGCCGGTGCTTCCGCAACGAGACCCACTACGAGGGCCTGCGCCGGCTCTGGGGCTTCCACATGCGCGAAGTGCTCTACGTCGGCACCCAGGAGGGCGCCCGTGAACACCTCGACCGCTCCAAGGAGCTGATCCTCGGCCTGGCCGGGCGGCTCGGCCTGGAGCTCGGCTTCGAACCGGCCAACGACCCCTTCTTCGACAAGGACGGCTCGCGGGCCAGACTCACCCGGCTCGACCCCGTGAAGTACGAGTTCACCGCGCCGGACGGCACCGCGATCGCCTCGGTCAACCGGCACCGCAACTTCTTCGGCGAGCGCCTCGCGCTCACCTCGGCCGGAGCCACCGCGCACAGCGCCTGCACGGCCTTCGGGGTCGAGCGCTGGGTGCACGCCATGCTCCTCGCCCACGGCGACGCCGACCGCGCCCTCGAGCGGGTGCGCACCGTGCGGGCCGAGCGCCCGGAGCGGTGAGCCGGGCGGCCGCCGCCCGGCTGGCCATCGGGGCCCGCGCGCTCGGCGTGGACTTCCCGGTGGTACAGGCCGGGATGGGCGGGGTGGCCGGGCCCGCGCTGGCCGCCGCGGTCAGCGAGGCCGGCGGCCTCGGCACCGTCGCCTGCTACCGCTCGGCACCCGGGCGAGTGGCCCGGCTGGTCCGGGAGACCGCGCGGCGCACCCGACGCCGGTACGCGGTCGGCCTGGTGCCCGAACTGATGGGCGCCCGACTGGCCGGACAGCTCGCCGCCGCCCTCGGAGCGGCCGACCGGCCGCTGGTGGTGAACAGCTTCGGGCTCCCGCCGGCCGACGCGGCCGCCGCCGTCCGGGCCGCCGGACACCTGCTGCTCGTCCAGGTCGGCAGCGCCGCCGAGGCGGCCGCCGCCGCCCGGCTCGGCGCCGACGTGCTCGCCCTGCAAGGGGTGGCCGCCGGTGGCCGCCACCTGGGCGGGACGACCACCCGAGACCTGCTCGCCCGGGTCCGTGCGGACGGTCCGCACCTGCCGCTGCTGGTGGCGGGAGGGGTGGCCGACGGCCGTCGGCTGCGCGAGGCGGCGGCGGCCGGTGCGCACGGTGCGCTGATCGGCACGCTGTTCGTGGCGGCCGCCGAGTCCGACGCCCACCCCGACTACCAGCGCGCCCTGGCCGCGGCCAGGGCCGAGGACACCCTCGTCACCGACCGGTTCGGCCTCGGCTGGCCCGGTCGCCCGCACCGGGTCCTCGCCGGACCGGTCACCTCGGCGGCCGACCCGCCGCCCAGGGCGGTGGTCGCCTGGCTGGCCGAGGACGGCGTCCGCCACCCCGTGGTACGCGGCGCGGCCACCGCCCCGACCGTCCGGACCACGGGCGCGATCGGCCACCTGGCCCACTACGCCGGCACCGGCTGCGGGGCCGTCCGCGCGGTGCGGCCCGCCGCCGAGCTGCTGGCCCGCCTGCGCGCGGACGCCGAGCACTGACCCCACGCCGAGCACTGACACCCACGTCAACAACCCCCAACGGAGGAACACCATGCAGCGCATCGTCGAGTGGATCCGACAGAAGAACCCCGAGCTCGACCAGGAGCTCCTGCCCGACACCGACCTGATCGAGGCCCGTCTGATCAGCTCCCTCGACTTCCTGGAGTTCATCTACCTGCTTGAACAGGTCTCCGGCCGCCCGGTCGACCTCGACCAGGTGACGGTGGACGACTTCCGCACCCTGGCCCTGATCGAGCGCGGCTTCGCCCCGGCCACGGCCGCCTGAGGGGACCGGAGTTGACCACACCCCCGTCGGGACCCGCGCCGAGCGGGAGCAGGCCGAGTGCGGTGTTGAACAGGACGGTGAG
>NZ_MWIG01000783.1:0-1478 GCF_002156145.1 Streptomyces sp. NRRL B-24572
GCACGCGCGCGCGTGCCCCGTACCGGGGCGCCCGGGGGCGGCGGTTTCCTGGCGAAGGCGGCGGCCGTGACGGCGGGGCTCACCGCGGCCGGGGCGGTGCTCGGGCTCCTGCGGGACCAGATCATGGCCGGGTACTTCGGGGCCGGGGCCGGTACCGACGCGTTCCTGGTGGCGTGGACGGTGCCCGAGTTCGCCTCGACGCTGCTCATCGAGGACGCGATGGCGCTGCTCCTGGTGCCCGCCTTCTCCCGTGCCCTGGCCCGCCGTTCGGCCGGCCTGTCCGACGACCCGGTGCGCGCCCTCGTGCGCGGGACGCTGCCCCGGATCGTCCTCGCCCTCGGTGTCGCCGCCGTCGTCCTGATCCTCGCGGCGCCGCTGCTCGTGGCCGCGCTCGCGCCGGGTCTTCCCGACCCGGCGCTCGCCGTGGACTGCACGCGGCTCACCGGGACCTGCGTGCTGTCCTTCGCCCTGGTCGGGTACTGCTCGGCGGCGCTGCGCGCGCACGGCCGGTTCCTGCCACCGGCGGCGATCTACGTCGCGTACAACGTGGGGATCATCGGCACCGTCCTGGTGCTGCGCGAGCCGTGGGGGGTGCGGTCCGCCGCCGCCGGGGTCGCCGTCGGCGGGGTCCTGATGGTCCTCGTCCAGGCCCCCGCGCTCCTGCGTGAACTGCGGACGCCCCGGCGGCAGATGCCGGCCGCGCCCGCCGCCGCCGGCGGTGAGGGCCGCATCCTGGTCCTCGGGCTCATCGCGCCCGTCGTCGCGTTCTCGCTGTGCCGCCAGTCCCAGACCCTGATCGAGCGGTTCCTCGCCGCGCCGCTGCCCGCCGGCGCCATCTCGCATCTGAACTACGCGCAGAAGGTCGCGCAGATGCCGATGATCCTCTCCCTGATGCTGTGCACGGTCAGCTTCCCGGTGGTCGCCCGCGCGCTCGCGGCGGGCGACCCGGAGGCGGCCCGCCGCCGGGTCGAGCGGGATCTGCTGCTCGCCGCCGTCGTCGTGCTCGTCGGCTCCTCGACGGTGATCTCCGCCGCCCCCCGGATCGTCGAACTGCTCTTCGAGAGGGGGGAGTTCACCGGCGCCGACACCAGCGCCACCGCCGCCGTCATGCGGGTGTACGCGCTCGGCCTGCTCGGCCAGACGATGGTCGGCGCCCTCGTCCGCTGCTACTTCTCCGCCGCCCGTCCCCTCTGGTACCCGGCCGCCGCCATGGCCGCGGGCCTCGCCACGACCGCCGCCGCCGGCGTCCCCGGCGCCCACCACTGGGGCGCGGTCGGCATCGCCGCCGCCAACGCCCTCGGCATCACCCTCACCGCCGTCCTGCTGCTGCGGGGCGCGCACCGCCAGGCCGTCCCGATCCACGTCGGCCGCCTCGGCGAGGGGCTGCTCCGGCTCGCCACCGCGAGCGCCTGGGCCACCGGCGCCGGCTGGCTCTGCCAGCTGGCGATCGGCTCCGCCGTCCTCGCCGTCACCGTCGC
>NZ_MWIG01000784.1:0-6408 GCF_002156145.1 Streptomyces sp. NRRL B-24572
CGGGCGCGGCTTCCGCGACGCCCTGCGCTACGAGGGCACCGACACCCGCACCCTCGCCGCCCTCGCCGCCGCCGGGCACGGCCTCGCCCTGCTGCCGCTGCCCGCGGCTGCGGACGTCCCCGGCGCGGCCGCCGTCCCCCTGGTCGCGCCCCGCCTCGTCCACCGCGTCGAACTCCTCCTCCCGGCGGGCACGGGCCGCGAACCGACCGGTCCGGTGGCCGGGTTCGCCCGACGGCTCAAGGGCTGACACCCGCAGTCGCTACCCTGTGCGCAACGGCGACGGAAGGCGGACGGGTGTGAGGTGGCTGCGACGAGGACCCAGGCGGGACGGCGACGACGCACCGAGGGACCCCGAGTTCGCGTACTTCTCCCAGCGGGAGGCCGCGCTCTTCCGCGGCCGGGTCCGCGAGACCTTCGCCGAACTCGGCCTGGAGGTCACCGTCTACGCCGACCACGTCGTCGACGACAAGGGCCGCCGCTTCGGCCTCGGCAACCTCGCCGCCGTCTGTCACCAGGACCGGCGCGGCCCCCGCGTCTGGCCCGGCATGATCGAACGCCACATCGGCCTCGTCGTCCGCGCCATGGACGGGCCCTCCGCGCTCGACACCCTGCCGCCCGAGCAGATCCGCGCCCAGCTCTACCCCCGGGTCGTCAGCGGCGACGGCATCGACGCCGGCGCCTTCGGCTACGCCAGGACCGTCGCCCCCGGGCTCTACGAGGTCCTCGCCCTCGACCTGCCGGAGAGCGTCATGATGCTCACCGACGAGGCCCTCGAACGGCTCGGGGACCACGCGCAGCTCCGCGACCGGGCCCTGCGCAACCTGCGCGGACTGCCCGTCGAGGAGCACGAGACCGTCCGCGACGCCGACGGCATGTGCTTCGAGGTCATCCTCGGCGACTCCTTCTACACCGCCAGCCGCGTCCTCGACCTCGACGGCGTCGTCCAGCGCGTCACCGGCGTCCCGCTCGGCGAGCACGGCGCCCTCGTCGCCTTGCCCTTCCGGCACCAGCTCGCCTTCCACCCCATCCGGGACACCTCGATCATCCCGGCCCTCGGCGCGATGGCCTCCTTCGCCGCCGCCGGGTACGAGGACGTGCCGGGCGCCATCAGCCCGTACGTCTTCTGGTGGCGCGGCGGCACCCTCACCCAGCTCAGCGAGCACGACGAGGAGCGCGGCGAGCTGCGGATCGTCGTCGGCGACGACTTCCACGAACTCCTGGAACGGCTCATCGCCCAGGGCCCCGACCGCCGCTGACCCGGACACGGCTCTCCGGCATCCGGTCGCGGCGCGCGCCCCCGCCCGGCAGGATGCTGTACGTCGCACCGGACGCAGACGAAGACGTCGAGGAGAAGCCACCATGTCGGAACAGGTCGTGCCCTTCACCGCGGACGACTACCGGGCCCGGATGGCCCGCGCCGCCGAATCCGCCGCCGAAGCCGGACTCGCGGGCGTCCTCGTCGCCCCCGGACCCGACCTGGTCTACCTCACCGGCTACCAGCCGACCGCGATCACCGAGCGGCTCACCGTCCTCGTCCTCGCCGCAGGCCGGGAACCGGTCCTCGTCGTCCCGACCCTGGAGGCGCCCGACGCCGAGAAGGCCGCCGGGGCCGCCGCGCTCACCCTGCGCGACTGGACCGACGGCAAGGACCCGTACGCCGTCACCGTCCCGCTCCTCGACGTCGACGGCCGCTTCGGCGTCAGCGACAACGCCTGGGCCATGCATCTCCTCGGCCTCCAGCAGGCCCTGCCCGGCACCTCGTACGTCTCCCTCACCGAGGCCCTGCCGATGCTCCGGGGCGTCAAGGACGCGCACGAGCTGGCCCGGATCGCGGCCGCCGGGGCCGCCGCCGACCAGGCGTACGGCGAGATCCTCAAGGTCCGCTTCGCCGGCCGCAAGGAGACCGACGTCGCCGCCGACCTCGCCCGGCTCCTCATGGAGTTCGGCCACTCGCAGGTCGACTTCACCGTCGTCGGCTCCGGGCCCAACGGCGCCAACCCGCACCACGAGGCCGGCGACCGGGTCATCGAGCGCGGCGACATGGTCGTCCTCGACTTCGGCGGCCTCAAGCACGGTTACGGCTCCGACACCACCCGCACCGTCCACGTCGGCGAGCCCACCGACGAGGAGCGCCGCGTCCACGACCTCGTCCGCGAGGCCCAGCAGGCCGGCTTCGAGGCGGTACGCCCCGGCGTCGCCTGCCAGGAGGTCGACCGGGCGGCCCGCAAGGTCATCACGGACGCCGGCTACGGCGAGTACTTCATCCACCGCACCGGTCACGGCATCGGCGTCACCACCCACGAACCGCCGTACATGATCGAGGGCGAGGAGCTCCCCATCGTCCCCGGCATGTGCTTCTCCATCGAACCCGGCGTCTACCTCCCGGGCCGCTTCGGCGTCCGCATCGAGGACATCGTCACGGCCACGGAGGACGGCGGGGGCCGCCGCTTCAACAACACCCCGCACGAGATGGCGATCGTCGAGTAGCTCCCGACGGCGGCTCAGCCGTCCGTCAGGACGATCGCCGACTCGCCGGGGAGGCTGAGGAGGCCGTCCGACGCCGGGGCCTCGACCGGGTCCCAGGAGGCCAGGACCCGGTCGCGGCCGTTGGAGCCGAGCGGGATCACCGCCGGCTCCTTGCCCAGGTTGACGGCCACCCTCAGGTCCCCGCGCCGGAAGACCAGCCAGCGGGCCTCCTCGTCGAAGGCCACCTTCACTCCCGCCAGGTCCGGGTCCGTCAGGTCCGGCAGCGTGCGGCGCAGCGCGATCAGCTGGCGGTGCCAGGCGAGGAGCCGCTTGTGCGGGTCCCGTTCGCGTTCCGTGCGGTCCAGGACCGAGCGGTCGCGGGTGGCCGGCTCCTGGGGGTCGGGGACCTCGTCCTCGGACCAGCCGTGCGCCGCGAACTCCCGCTTGCGGCCCCGTCGTACGGCCTCCGCGAGCTCGGGGTCGGTGTGGTCGGTGAAGTACATCCACGGCGTGCTCGCCCCCCACTCCTCGCCCATGAACAGCATCGGCACCGAGGGGCCGGTGAGGACGAGCGTCGCCGCGCAGGCGAGCAGACCGGGGGAGAGGGAGGCCGAAAGGCGGTCGCCGAGCGCCCTGTTGCCGATCTGGTCGTGCGTCTGGGCGTATCCCAGGAAGCGGTGGGCGGGGGTGCGCTCCCGGTCCACCGGACGCCCGTGGTGGCGGCCCCGGAAGGACGAGTACGTGCCGTCGTGGAAGAAGACGCGGGTGAGCGTCTTCGCGAGCGCCGCCATCGGAGCGCGCGCGAAGTCGCCGTAGTAGCCCTGCGATTCGCCGGTCAGGGCGGTGTGCAGGGCATGGTGGAAGTCGTCGTTCCACTGGGCGTGCACGCCGAGGCCGCCGAGCGTGCGCGGGGTGGTCGTGCGCGGGTCGGCGAGGTCGGACTCGGCGATCAGGAAGTGCTGGCGGCCCTGCTCCTTCGCCAACTCGTCCACGGCGGCGGACAGTTCCTCCAGGAAGGTCAGCGCCCGCGTGTCGGCCAGGGCGTGCACCGCGTCGAGCCGCAGCCCGTCGATCCGGTAGTCCCGCAGCCAGGCGAGCGCGCTCCCCAGGAAGTACGCCCGCACCTCGTCCGAACCCGGCGCGTCCAGGTTCACCGCCGCTCCCCACGGCGTGTGGTGGGTCTCCGTGAAGTACGGTCCGAAGGACGGCAGATGGTTGCCGGACGGGCCCAGGTGGTTGTGCACCACGTCGAGGACCACGCCCATGCCGAGCCCGTGCGCCGTGTCCGTGAACCGCTTCAGTGCCTCGGGACCGCCGTACGGCTCGTGGACCGCCCACGGCGCCACCCCGTCGTACCCCCAGCCCCGCACCCCGGGGAACGGGCACAGCGGCATCAGCTCCACATGGGTGATGCCGAGGCCCGCCAGCTCCCCCAGCCGCGCGGCCGCCGCGTCGAGCGTGCCCTCCGGCGTGAAGGTGCCGACGTGCAGCTCGTACAGGACGGCGCCGCGCAGCCGCAGCCGCGGGGACTCGTGGCGCCAGGCGTACGCCGAGTGGTCGACGACCGCGCTCAGGCCGTCGGGCCCGTCGGGGAGCCGGCGCGAGCGCGGGTCGGGCAGCACGTGCCCGCCGTCGAGCGAGAAGCCGTACCGGTCGCCGTCCCCGGCGGGGACCACGCCCGACCACCAGCCGTCCCGTTCGGCGTCCCGGTCCATGGGATGGGCGGAGCCGTTCAGCTCCAGCGTCACCCGGTCACGGGCGCTCGGCGCCCACACCTCGAAGAGCACGGGAATCCCCTCGTCGACGGTCAGCCAATGGCCAGGGCCTGATCCGCCGGACAGGCCCTGGCGCGACCATCCTGGCAGTCAGGACCCCGACGCGCCCGGCGCGTCCCACACGTAGTTGATCGCGTGCTCGAACGCGACGTAGCCCGCACGGGCGAAGGACGCCGCCATCGGCACGTTCCCCAGGTCCGTCGCCGCCCGGATCCGGGGCACGTCGACGGCGGCCAGGATCCGGGTCCCCTCCGCCAGGATGTCGTCGATGTATCCGTGCCCGCGGTGGGCGGGCAGCACACCGATGTACGCGATGGTGTGGTGGTAGTTGTTCCGCGCGGGGACGACGAAGCCGACCGGCTCGCCGCTCTCCGGCAGCCGGGCGATCCGCCACCACTCGCGCGGCGAGGAGTAGTGCGCGAGCTCCTCGTCGTAGTGCAGCTCGGCCGCCTCCCGCGCCGACAGGCCCGAGGCCAGGTCGGCCTGCCCGTGCGCGTCGAGCGTGCCCTCCAGCACCGGCGTCATCAGCGCGAGCAGGTCCTCCCGGTCCCGCACGGGACGGAACTCCAGGCGGTCCTTCGGCTCCGGTACGGGGGTGCCGGGCCGCCACTCCAGACGCAGCCGCTCGACCAGCGGACGGGCGCCCGTGCGCTCCAGTACGGCGAACAGGCCCTCCAGGAGGGTCCTGGTCTCCGGGACCTCGCGCCAGTCCGCCGGCAGGAACCGCCCGAACTCGGGGCGCCGCGCACCCGCCGGGACCACCGCGGCCGTCGCCGTCTCCAGGAGCCGCAGACCGACCTCGGCGCGCTCGTCCGCGTCCAGGTCGGGTGCGAGGTCGAAGAAGTCGAGCGCCTGCGGTTCGGCGCCCGCCGCGTGGGTCCACCAGGCGAGCCGGCCGAGCAGCCGGTCGCCGTCGAGCGCCACCCACATCCAGGCGGGGAGGCGGCGGCCGGTGGCGAGGTCGTCGGCGAGCTCGTGGTCGAGCGAGTAGGTGAGGCGGAGGAACAGGTCGAGTTCCTCGGGCCCGGCGAGCGGGCGGATGACGAGGTCGGTGGCGGACGATGAGGCGGACGGTGAAGGAGACGTGGTCACGTCGTGTTTCCCCCTGGGGATCTCTGCGATGAGGACGGCAGACCGTAACAGCGGTCCCGCCGCGACCGGTACAGAGTTTTCCCAGGTCCGGGGTCCTTCTGGACACTTCGGGCCCGACGGGCCGACAATCTCGGATGTGACGACCCCCTTCGAGCTTCCGGCGAACTCCCCCCGGCTGACCGACGCCGAGCGGGACCGCGCGCTGGTGCTGCTCCGTGAGGGCGCCGCTCAGGGCCGCCTCTCGCACGACACCTTCCTCTTCCGGATGGAGCGCGCGCTCCAGGCCCGCCGGCCCGACGAACTCGCCCTGCTCACCGCCGACCTGAGGACCGAGGGCACCTGGACCCGGCGGGTGGTCGGCGCGGTCGAGAAGATGTCCGCGTTCACGGCACGGATCGGGCGGGCCTGGACCGCGGAGCGGCTGCCGAAGCTGCTCCTGCCGCACCCCGGCCCGTACCCGCTGCGGATCGGGCGCGACCCGGCCAACGGGCTGCGGCTCAGCCACGAGACGGCCTCCCGGCTGCACGCCGAGCTCTCGCTGCAGGGCGGGACGTGGGTGCTGCGCGACCTCGGCTCGACGAACGGCACCACCGTCAACGGACGTCGGGTCACCGGCGCCGTGGCGGTCCGGCCGGGGGACGTCGTCGGCTTCGGCCAGATGTCCTTCCGGCTGTCGCACGACTGAAACGCACGGCATGAGCTGAATCGGACCTCGTGGGCGTTCACCCGTTCGGCGGTACGTGGCGGGCGGTGGGGCCCCCGCGATGATGGGCTGGGCAGACGCGCGCCACGATCTCCGGCCGCGGCACCCACCGCCGACCGACAGGGGGCGCGATGAGCGACGAGCCGAAGCGGGACACGGGGAACGGCCTGCCTTCCGGAGACCGCCCGCCTTCCGGGGATCCCTGGACACGACTGCCGTCGATGGCACCGGCGCCGCCCGCGGGGGCATCCGTCCCCGGTCGCGTACGGACCCTCGCCGACCCGGCCGCCGCCGGGCGGGACGGGCCCGGCTGCGCTCGGGTCGGCGGTGCTCCGTACGCGCCCGGGGACGGATGCCCCCGCGGGCGCCGCC
>NZ_MWIG01000785.1:0-4990 GCF_002156145.1 Streptomyces sp. NRRL B-24572
TGGTCGCGGCCCGCGCGGCCGCCCTCCCCCCGCCGGCCCAGTCCGTCCATCCGGACATCCGCGACCTGGACGCGCTGGCCGCCGGCTGCGCCCGGGGCCGGTCCATGGGCTTCTTCGGCAGGGCGGCCATCCACCCCCGTCAGCTCCCGGTCATCGAGCGCGCCTATCTGCCCACCCCCGCGGAGGTCGACGCGGCCCGTGAGGTCGTCGCGGCGGCCGCGACCGAGCGGGGCGCCCTCGCCCTCCCGGACGGCCGCTTCGTCGACGCGGCAGTGGTGGAGGGCGCCCACCGGGTCCTCGCCCTCGCGGCCCGCGCCGGCTGAGCCGTACCCCCCGCATGCGAAAGGGCCGCCGGAACCTCTCGGTCCCGGCGGCCCTCGTGACGTTCGTGCCGGTGTCAGCTCTTGGCGGCCGACCCGGCGCCGTGATCGGCGCCGTTGCCTTCGGTTTCCGTGTCCTCGTCCCCGGGCCCGTCGGTCTTGTCCTCGACAGCGTCCGCGGCCTCGGCGTCGGCGGCCTCCGCGCCCTCGACGCCGTCCGCCTTCTCGGCGGCCTTCTCCGCGGCCCTCGGCTCCACGATCTCCTCGCGGCCCGGCCGGAAGCGGGGCGAGACGATCAGGTAGATCACGGCCGCCAGGCCGACGAAGATCGCGGTCCACACGTTGAGCCGGAGGCCCATGATGTGGTGCGCCTCGTCGACGCGCAGCGCCTCCGTCCAGACGCGGCCCGAGCAGTACGCGGCGACGTACAGGGCGAACGCCCGCCCGTGGCCGAGCTTGAAGCGGCGGTCGGCCCAGATGACCAGGAAGCCGACGGCGATGTTCCACAGCGACTCGTACAGGAAGGTCGGGTGGTACAGCCCGGCCTCGCGGTTCGGGCCCTCGGTGATCTTCAGTGCCCACGGCACGTCGGTCGGCTTGCCGTAGAGCTCCTGGTTGAACCAGTTGCCCCAGCGGCCGATGGCCTGGGCGAAGGCGATTCCGGGGGCGATGACGTCCGCGTACACGGGCAGGGAGATCCCGCGCCGACGGCAGCCGATCCAGGCGCCCACCGCGCCGAGCGCGATGGCGCCCCAGATGCCGAGGCCGCCCTCCCAGATCTTGAAGGCGTCGACCCAGTTCTCACCCTCGCTGAAGTACAGCTGGTAGTCGGTGATCACGTGGTAGAGGCGTCCGCCGACGAGGCCGAAAGGTACCGCCCAGACGGCGATGTCGGCCACGGTGCCGGCGGTGCCGCCCCGGGCGATCCAGCGCTTGTTGCCGAGCCAGACGGCGACGAAGACACCGATGATGATGCAGAAGGCATAGCCGCGCAGCGGGATCGGTCCGAGGTGGATCACGCCGGTCGACGGGCTGGGAATGTAGGCAAGGTCCATGGCAGGACCGACGCTACCCTGCCGGGCGGGCGGGACGGCAGCCCACCCGGCAACTTCTGGGTAACCAATCCTCCGGACATGCCGCCGGTCAGCCCGCCGACGGGGAGGCGGTGCCCGCCTTCTTGCCCTTGTTGGCCTCGGCGACCCACTTCTTCAGGTTCTCCGGGGAGATCTGCTCGTTCCCCTTGGTCGGGAAGATCGATTCTCCGTTGAGCAGGACGGACGGGGTGCCGCGGAAGCCGCCGTTCTGGAAGGCCTCGTTCGACTTCTTCACCCAGCTGTCGTGCGTGCCGTCGTTCACACAGCTGCGGAAGGCCGGCGTGTCGAGCCCGGGCACCTTCGCGGCCAGCTCGATCAGCTTGGCGTTCTTCCCGTAGGCGTCGTCCGTCTCGGGCGGCTGGTTGATGTAGAGCGTGTCGTGGTACGCGGTGAACTTCCCCGCGTCCTGGGCGCACGCGGCCGCGTTCGCCGCGCGCAGCGAGCCGCTGCCGCCCATGTTCCCGTCGATGAGGGTGGCGAGGTGGTAGTCGACCTTGAGCGCGCCGGAGGCCTCGAGCTCGTGGATCGAGTCCCGCATGACGTTCTCGAACTGGGCGCACGCCGGGCAGCGGAAGTCCTCCCAGACCGCGAGCGTCGACGGGGCGTCCGCCTTGCCCGTGGGGATGGCGGGCTTGGCGTCCTCGTCGGTGGCTCCGGTCGGCGCGACCACCGGTCCCGCCTTGTCGGATCCGCTGTTCTTGTCGCCGCCCGCGGCGATCACGCCGACGACCGCGGCCAGGCCGAGGACGCCGACCACCGCCGCCGACACGATCAGGACGCGCCGCTGCTTCTCGCGGGCCTTGTCGCGCTCGCGCTGCTCCTTGAGGCGCTCCCGCGCGCTCCGGTTACCGTCACCACGGTTCTTCTCGCTCACGCCCCTGGCAACGAACCGGGGAGGCACATCCGCGCCTCCCCGGTCCCATATCCACCCGAATGGGCTACGAGACGCGGCGGACGCCCTCGGCGAGTTCGGCCGCCAGTTCCCTTACGGCGGTGAGCCCGGCCGCCTCGTCGCCGTCGGCGTCGAGGATGCGCTGGACGAAGGCGGAGCCGACGATGACGCCGTCGGCGAAGCCGGCGACCTCCTTGGCCTGCGTGGCGTTGGAGACGCCGAGTCCCACGCACACCGGCAGTTCGGAGGTGGCGCGGGTGCGGCGGACCAGGTCGGCGGCCTGCTCGCCGACCGACTCGCGGGTGCCGGTGACACCCATGAGCGAGGCGGCGTAGACGAAGCCGGAGCCGGCGGCCGTGATGGTGGCGAGGCGCTCGTCCTTGCTGCTGGGCGCGACGACGAAGACGGTCGCGAGACCGTGCTTGTCGGCGTGCTCGCGCCAGACCGCGGACTCCTGGACCGGCAGGTCGGGCAGGATGCAGCCCGCGCCGCCGGCCTCGGCGAGCTCCTCGGTGAAGCGCTCGATGCCGTACCGGTCGATCGGGTTCCAGTACGTCATGACGAGGACCGGCTTGCCGGTGGCCTCGTGGGCCTCGCGGACCGTCCGCATGACGTCGGCGATCTTCACGCCGCCGCGCAGCGCGATGTCGTCGGCGGTCTGGATGACCGGGCCGTCGAGGACCGGGTCGCTGTGCGGAAGCCCGACCTCGACGACGTCGGCGCCGCCGTCGAAGACGGCCTTGATCGCGGCGATGCCGCCGTCGACGGTCGGGAAGCCGGCCGGCAGGTACGCGATGAGCGCGGCCCGGTTCTCGGCCTTGGCCTTGGCGAGGGTGTCGCCGAGCAGCTGGATGTTTCCGGTGGTCACTTGGCGTCCCCCTCGATCTCTGCGATGTCGGCGGCGTTCGCGGCCACCTCGGCGTCGGCTTCGTACAGGCCGAAATAGCGAGCGGCGGTGTCCATGTCCTTGTCGCCGCGCCCGGAGAGGTTCACGAGGAGCAGGGCGTCCTTGCCGAGCTCCTTGCCGACCTCCAGGGCCCCGGCGAGGGCGTGCGCCGACTCGATGGCCGGGATGATGCCCTCGGTACGGGAGAGCAGCCGCAGCGCCTGCATGGCGGCGTCGTCGGTGACGGCCCGGTACTCGCCGCGCCCGCTGTCCTTGAGGTACGCGTGCTCGGGGCCGATACCGGGGTAGTCGAGTCCGGCGGAGATCGAGTACGGCTCGGTGATCTGCCCCTCCTCGTCCTGGAGGACGTAGGAGCGGGACCCGTGGAGGATGCCGGGCTCGCCGGCGGTGAGGGTGGCCGCGTGCTCGCCGGTCTCGACGCCGTGGCCGGCCGGCTCGCAGCCGATCAGGCGCACGCCCGCGTCCGGGACGAAGGCGTGGAAGAGGCCGATGGCGTTGGAGCCGCCGCCGACGCAGGCGATGGCCGCGTCGGGCAGGCGCCCGGCGCGCTCCAGGAGCTGGCGGCGGGCCTCGACGCCGATGACCCGGTGGAAGTCGCGGACCATGGCGGGGAAGGGGTGCGGGCCCGCGACGGTGCCGAACAGGTAGTGCGTCCGGTCCACATTGGCGACCCAGTCGCGGAAGGCCTCGTTGATGGCGTCCTTGAGGGTGCGGCTGCCGGACTTCACGGCCACGACCTCGGCGCCGAGCATCCGCATCCGGGCCACGTTGAGGGCCTGGCGCTGGGTGTCGACCTCGCCCATGTAGATGGTGCAGTCGAGGCCGAAGAGGGCGCAGGCGGTGGCCGTGGCCACGCCGTGCTGGCCGGCACCGGTCTCGGCGATGACCCGCGTCTTGCCCATGCGCTTGGTCAGGAGGGCCTGCCCGAGCACGTTGTTGATCTTGTGCGAGCCGGTGTGATTGAGGTCCTCGCGCTTGAGGAAGATCCGGGCGCCGCCGGCGTGCTCGGCGAACCGGGGCACCTCCGTGAGGGCGCTCGGGCGGCCGGTGTAGTTGACCATCAGGTCGTTGAGCTCACGGGCGAACTCGGGATCGGCCTTGGCCTTCTCGTACTCGACGGCGACCTCGTCGACGGCGGCGACGAGGGCCTCCGGGATGAACTTGCCGCCGTAGGCGCCGAAGTAGCCCTCGGGGCTGGGGACCTGGCCTTCCAGGTCCGGGATGAAGAACTCGCTGGACATGCGGATGCTCCTCGCGGGGCGGGTGCCGCCCCGGGATACGTGGGGTCGATGGTCACGGTACGCGCGCGAGCGCTTCACGTACGGCAACGTCGCCCCCGTTGTGGGCGCCGCCCGCCCGTTGTGGGCATACGTTCCGCTGGGGCGGAACGGGTGGGCACAACGGACGGCGCCCCTTGCCGGGCCTGGGCTCCCGCGCCTGAACCCGCACCCCTTGTGCGCCGCACCACGTGGTGCGGGTCAAGGCGCGGAACGCGGGGGCGCCGCTGAAGGCGCCGTCCCGTGTGCCCACCCTCCCCCGGGCTCTCGGCTTCGCTCGAGCAGGGGGACCCCCCTGCTCTGCGGGACGATCGCCCACACGGAGGCACTACGCCCAGAGCTGGCCCTGGACCGCTTCGATCGCTTCTTCCGTCGTCTTGGCCGTGTAGAGGCCCGTCGACAGGTACTTCCAGCCGCCGTCGGCCACCACGAAGGCGATGTCGGCCGATTCGCCCGCCTTGAGGGCCTTGTTGCCCACGCCGATGGCCGCGTGGAGGGCC
>NZ_MWIG01000786.1:0-7503 GCF_002156145.1 Streptomyces sp. NRRL B-24572
CCGCGCCCCCGCCGCCGCAGGAGTTCACTCCGCCGGAGACGGTGACGCCCGCGCTGCCGCCCGTGGCCTCCTTCGAGGACCTGGACATGCCAGCCGCGCTGCTGCGGACGCTCACCGAGCAGGGTGTGACCGAGCCCTTCCCGATCCAGGCCGCGACCCTGCCGAACTCGATCGCCGGGCGCGACGTCCTCGGCCGGGGGCGTACCGGCTCCGGCAAGACCCTCGCCTTCGGGCTCGCGCTCCTGGCCCGCACCGCGGGCCGCCGCGCCGAGCCGACCGCGCCGCTCGCGCTGGTCCTGGTGCCGACCCGCGAGCTCGCCCAGCAGGTGACCGACGCCCTCACCCCGTACGCCGCCGCGCTGCGGCTGCGGATCACCACGGTCGTCGGCGGCATGTCGATCACCCGGCAGTCCTCGTCCCTGCGGCGCGGCGCCGAGGTCCTCATCGCCACGCCCGGCCGGCTGCACGACCTCATCGAGCGGGGCGACTGCCGGCTCGACCAGGTCGCCGTCACGGTCCTCGACGAGGCCGACCAGATGGCCGACATGGGCTTCCTGCCGCAGGTCACGAAGCTGCTCAAGCAGGTCGAGCCGGGCGGGCAGCGGCTGCTGTTCTCCGCCACCCTCGACCGGAACATCGACAAGCTGGTCAAGATGTTCCTGGACGACCCGGTCGTGCACTCGGTCGACCCGTCGGCCGGTGCGGTGACCACGATGGAGCACCACCTGCTCTACGTGCTCGACGAGACCGACAAGAAGGCCGTCACGCTGCGGATCGCGGCCCGCGAAGGCCGGACGATCCTCTTCATGGACACCAAGCGGTCCGTGGACCGGCTGGTCAAGCGGCTCCTCGCCAACGGCGTGCGGGCCTCCGGGCTGCACGGCGGCCGCTCGCAGCCGCAGCGCAACCGGACCCTGGACCAGTTCAAGACCGGCCAGGTCACCACGCTCGTCGCGACGAACGTGGCGGCCCGCGGCATCCACGTGGACGACCTCGACATGGTCGTGAACGTCGACCCGCCGATGGACCACAAGGACTATCTGCACCGCGGCGGCCGCACCGCCCGCGCCGGCGAGTCCGGCAGCGTCTTCACGCTGGTCCTGCCCGAGCAGAAGCGGGACATGGGCCGGCTGATGTCGAACGCGGGCATCAGCCCCCGTACGGCGCAGATCAAGTCCAGCGACGAGGAGCTCGCCGAGCTCACCGGCGCCCGGGAGCCCTCGGGCGTCCCCGTCGTCATCGAGGTCCCGCAGCCGACCCCGGCGCGGGGGTCGGCGGGCGCCGGTGGCGCGGGCACGGGCGGCCGTCGCCGTCGCCGTCCGTCCGCCTCCGGAAGCGGTGGTACGGGCACGGCCGCACCGGCCTCGGGCCACGCCCCCGGCACGTCCACCGGCCGCGGGTCCGCCGCCCCCACCGGAAGCCGGACCTCCGGCACCGCGACGGGCACGGGCCGGGGCTCCGGCACCGCGTCCGGCTCCGGACGGGCGACGGCCGGTTCGGGGCGCGGCTCCGGTGCGGGCCGGGGTTCCGGTTCGGCGTCCGGTGCGGGCCGGGGTTCCGGTTCCGCGTCCGGCACCGGCCGGGGTTCCGGCGCGGGCGCCGGGCGCGGTGCGGCGGCCGGTGCCGGCCGGGGCGGGCGTCAGGCGTCGGCCACCAGCCGTTCGCGGAGCGCCGCGAGCTCGCGCAGCTCCAGGCCGAGGCCGACCGACACGTAACGGAAGAGGCTCCCGTACGAGGTGCGGACCTGGTCGAGGGCGGTGTCCAGGTACTCGGTCCGCACCTCCTGGAGCGGCACGATCAGCTCCGGGTTCTGCATGAGCCCGCCCTGCTTCAGGCCCTCCCGCACCCGTGCGTCGTAGGCGGCGCGGAAGGTGTTGGAGGCCAGGTAGTCCGCGCGGGCGGAGGCCTCGGGCACCCCGAGCAGAGTGAGCAGGAGCCAGCTCGTCCAGCCGGTGCGGTCCTTGCCGGAGGTGCAGTGGAAGAGCAGCGGCCCCCGGCGGGGATCGGCGAGGTCCCGCAGGGTGGCCGCGAAGGCGGCCCGGTTGGCGGGGTCGGTGACGAAGGTGCGGTAGACCTCGCGCATGAAGGCGGCGGCCCGGCCGTCGCCGAGCATCTCCTCCTGCCGGACCGGGTCGCGGGAGCCGATCGCGGCCATCAGCTGCCCGAAGAGGCCGTGGTCGGTGATGGGCCGGGCGACCGGGACCGGGCCCGCGGGCAGCCGGTCGGCGCCGTCGTACCCGACCTCCAGCGGGATCCGCAGGTCGACCACCGTGCCGAGGCCGAGCCCGGCGAGGGTGGTGAGGTCGGCGTCGGTGAGCTTGGCGAGGTGGTCGCTCCGGTAGGCGAGGCCGTGCCGGACACGGGCGCCGTCGTAGGTGACGTACCCGCCGAGATCGCGGACGTTGACCGCCCCCTGGAGCGGGATCCGGCGGATCTCGGTGGCGGAGCGGAGGCGGGGGCGGGCGTGCGCCTCCGTGGGCAGGACCGAGAGCAGGGCGGCGGCACCGGTGGTGGTGAGCAGTGCACGTCGGGACAGGGGCATGGCTGGGCTCCCTTGCGGACTGACGGACGTACGGCAGGGCCGTACGGCTGACGGACTCGGGTGGGACAGCCGTGGGCGGACGGGCCCGCGGAGCGAGCGGGAAGGCCACCGTTCCATCAAACGTTAGTTAGGTGACCTGGCGGCAAGGAAGGTAGCAGCCGGAAGGGCCGAAGGGGAGGGGTCTGCGGCACCCGGCGTGCGGCGCGCGGCCGCGCGGGGCTACTCCGTGAGGCGCTTGGTGGCGGCGCGCTGACGGTCGGTCGCGCCGGTCAGGAAGCGGGTGATCGTCGCCAGCTCCTCGGTCGTGAACTCCTCGTAGAGCTCGTGCACCTCGCGCGCCCAGTCGTCGAAGAGCGGGGCGAGCTCGGCCAGCTTCTCGGGGCGGGGCTCGACGAGCACCCGGCGCTTGTCCGTCGGGTGCTTCACCCTGCGCACGAAGCCCTTGCGCTCCAGGCGGTCGACGAGCCCGGTGACGGAGGCGGGGGCCAGGCCCGAGTGCTCGGCCAGCTCCTTGGCGGTGAGGGGGCCGTGCCGTTCGAGCAGGTCGAGCGTCTTGGTCTCGGTGGCGCCCAGGTCCTGCTGGGCCGCGATCGCCGAGTGGAAGGCGATCGAGGCCGCGCTGGAGTCCCGGCGGGCGGCGGTGAGGGCGGCGATGACCGCGCCTCGCTCCGGGTCCTGTCCGCTGTGCTGCTCGCCGCCCCGCTCCCTGCCCTGCTCGTCCATGGCGGCAGCCTAGCAAAATTCATTTCGTTCGCCCGAACGAAACACTTGTGGTCAGGGGCGGGTTCCTGTCATCGTTTATTTCGTTCGGGCGAACGAAATAAATCGAGGAGGACCCCGTGTCACCCACCCCGCACCGCTGGGCCGCCGCCGTCGTCATGATGGTCGCCGCCCTCATGGACCTGGTCGACGTCACCATCGTCAACGTCGCCCTGCCCTCCCTCGGGCGCGGCCTCGGAGCCTCCGAGAGCACCCTCCAGTGGACCGTCTCGGCCTATCTGCTCGGCTTCGCCGCCACCCTCGTCGTCGCAGGACGGCTCGGCGACCGCTACGGCCGCAAGGTGCTCTTCCTCGCCGGCACCGCCGGATTCGGCCTGGCGAGCCTCGCCTGCGGCCTCGCGCAGACCCCCGGCCAGCTGATCGCCGCGCGTGCCGTGCAGGGCGTCGCGGCCGCGGTCCTCATGCCGCAGGTGCTCGGCTCCTTCCACAGCCTCTTCCGGGGCGAGGAGCGCGGCAAGGTCTTCGGCCTGTACGGGGCGGTGGCCGGCTTCGCCTCCGCGATCGGACTGCTGCTCGGCGGCGTCCTCACCGACGCGGACCTCTTCGGCCTCGGCTGGCGGAGCGTCTTCCTCGTCAACGTCCCCGTCTCGCTCCTCACCCTGATCGCGGCCGTCGTCCTCGTCCCCGCCACCCGCGAGCGGGCCGCAGCCCGGCCCCCGGTCCCCGGCAGCCTCGTCCTCGCCGCAGGACTCGTCGCCGTCGTGCTCCCGCTGGTGCAGGGCCGCGGCTGGGGCTGGCCGCCGTGGGGCTGGGGCGTGCTCGCCGCGGGCGTCCTCGCCGTGGCGGGCGTGGCGGCGCGCGGCTCGGTGTTCCCGGCCGGCACGTTCCGGGTGCCCGCCTTCTCGTACGGCCTGGCCGTCCAGCTGCTCTTCGCCCTCGGCATGCAGGGCTTCTTCCTCGTCTTCGCGATCTGGCTCCAGGGCGGCCAGGGCTACACCCCCACCCAGGCCGGCGTGCTCATGGCCGCCTTCTCGGCCGGCGGCTTCCTGACCGCGCCCGCGGCCGAACCGCTCGCGGTCCGGCTCGGCCGGTACGTCCCGACGGCCGGCGCGGTCCTCATGGCCGCCGGCTACGGCTGGGTCTGGTCCGCGATGGAGGGCGCCGCCCCCGCCCACACCGGTGCCTGGCCCCTGGCCCCCGGTCTCGTGATCGCGGGCGCCGGACTCGGCTTCCTCGTCGTGCCGCTCGTGAACATCGTCCTGTCGGCCGCCCCGGCCGAGCTCGCGGGCAGCGCCTCCGGGGTCTTCTCGACGGCCCAGCAGTTCGGCGGCGCCCTCGGAGCGGCGGCGATCGGCACCGCGTACTTCGCCGACCTCTCCCTCGCGGCCGCGATGCCCTGGGTGCTCGGCGCGTACCTCCTCACCGCCCTGCTGAGCCTGCGACTCCCGGCCTCGGCGACCTCGTCGACCGCGGCCGCGGCGGTGACCGAAGGGGTGTGAGCGGCGGGCTGACGGTCACTCACCCGGCCCAGGGGACGGGGCCGCCGAACCCTCGGCGGCCCCGTCCCCTGGGCCGGCTGATCGACCACGCCTGCTGACACCCCACCGGGAACGGCGTCAGCCGCGGCGCGGGGTCGTCCACTCCAGGCGGGTCCTGACCCGCGGGTCGCGGACGTGCTCCAGGGCGGCGAGCGCCGTCTCGCGCGGCGCGCCGTCCGCCTCCCCGTCCGCGAGGATCGACGCCAGCGCGTCGACGGCGCGCGGGTCCTGGCGGATCGCAAGCCCGCGCGCCGCCTCCGCGGCGGTCTCCGGATCGGCGTCGCCGAGCCGCTCGGCGAGCCCCTCCCGTACGAGCGGGGTGTCGTCGGGCAGCTCGGCGAGCGCGAGGGTCGCCCAGTCCCGCACCCGGGGGTCGCCGTCCCGGCTCAACGCGAGCAGCACCCCGAGCGCCTCGACGTGCCCGGCCGGCACGATCCCGGCGAGGGCCGCCGCGACCGCCCGGCGCACCACCGGGTCCGGATGCCCGGCAGCCGCGAGCAGTTCGGGCACGGCGGCCGCGTCCCCGCACTCCCCGAGCGCGAGGACCGCCGAGAGCAGCGGCTCCCGCGCCGGGGGCACCGCCTCCGCCGCCAGACGCCGCAGGACCGGCACCGCGCTCGGGCCGAAGCCGGGCAGCGCGCCGAGCACCCGCGCGCCGAGGGCCCGGCGCAGCGGATCCCGATAGGCGCACCAGCCGGCCGCCGCCACGAAGGTCTCCTCGTCGGCCCGGCCCGCCAGTTCCGCCACCGCCGTCGTCCAGTCGTCGAGCTCCGGGTCGCCGCAGCGCAGCGCCCGCGCCGCGAGCTCCTCGTGCGGGGTGCGCAGACCGAGCGCCGCCTCCAGGAGCGTCGCGATCGCCGCGTGACCGGTGCCCCGGTCGTCGCCGCGCCCCGGGGCGCCGTTCTCCCGCAGCAGTTCGACGCAGACCGTGATCCCGCCGTCCTCCCGGATCCGCCGGACGACCGCCTCGTACGTCTGCCCGCCCTCGTTCCCGGCGACGAGCCCGCGCCGCAGCTCGGCGGCGATGTCGGCGCCGATCCACCGCCGCGCCTCCCGCAGCGCCGCCTCACGGGACTGCGCCCCGTGGTCGAGGAGCGCCCGTACGCACGCGGACGAGCCGCGCCGGGCGGCGGCGACGAGCGGGAGGAGCCCGTCGGGTCCGGGCCGGTCCGGGTCGGCGCCGTGCTCCAGGAGCACCCGGGCCGTGTCGGCGTAGCCGAGGCGGAGGGCCCAGGCGAGGGCGGTGAAGCCGAACTCCTCCTCCTGGTCGGCCGCCGCGCCCGCCGCGAGCAGCGCCCGCACCACCTCGGTGTGCCCGCCGCAGGCCGCCCCGCACAGCGGCAGGTCGCTGTCGTCCTCCCCGCTGAGCCGGCCCGGGTCGGCCCCGGCGGCCAGCAGCACCCGTACGATCCCGGCCTCGTCGCCGACGGCCGCCCGGTACAGGGCGGTCTCCCCGTCCTCCGTGCCCTCGGGGTCGGCCCCGTCCCGCAGGACCCGTACGGCCCCGTCCTCGTCCCCGGCCCGGATCGCGTCGAACAACGTGCTCATGCCCCGACCCTGACGCGCCGTCGGCACGCGGCGCAAATCCATGCGTCAGGAGGCGCAGTCCAGGATCGAGCCGCACACCCCGCACCGGGCCCGCAGCGCCCGTCCCGCCGGGACCCGCAGGCGCTGGAGGCAGACCGGGCAGGGGAAGGAGACGCCGGTCGCCGGGGCTCCGCCGTCGAAGGCGTACGGGGCGTCCTCGGAGGCCCGGCCCCGGCGCCGTTCCCATCCGTACCGGCGGCGCTCGGCCCAGCCGGCCCCGGCGAGCGGCGGCGCGGTCCGCTCGCGCGCGGCCTCCGCCCGGCCCCGTACCCACGCCTCGTACGCCACCGCGCTGGTGAACCACGGTGAGGGGTCCTCGCCGAAGACCTCGGCCCGCTTGGCGAGGACCCAGCCGAACTCCTCCGGGGTCAGATAGCCGAGCTTCTGGCTCTCGACGCCGTCCTGCCGGTACGCGTCGAGCAGCAGCCAGCCGGCGCCCAGATAGGTGGTCACCACGTCGGTGAGGACCTCGTTCTCGGCGGTGGAGGGGAGGCCGAGGCCGAGCCGGTGCAGCAGGACGTGGGTGATCTCGTGGGCGAGGGCCGCGCCGATGTCCCTGCGGCGGGTCCGGAAGCGGTCGTTGAGCTCGACGAAGTACTCGGGCCCCGCCGTGAGCTCGACGGCCGCCGCGTACTCCATGGGCCGGAAGCTCACCACGATGCGCGCCTCGGGCAGCCGCAGGTGCCGGACGAGGGTGCGGGCCACCCGCTGGGCGCCGAGGTGGAGGTCCTCGTCGTCGCCGAAAGTCACGTCGGCGGCGGTCACGCTGGTCGGGTAGCGGTGCACTCCGTCGGGGGAGAGGCGGCGGTAGAGCGCGGTGAGCGAGGCCCGCATCGTGGCGCGGTGCGGGAAGCCGTGGATGACACGGTCGGCCTCATGTCGGTTCGGCATGCCGGATCCCCCCTCCCGTCCACTGTACGGTCCCTCCATCGGATCTGGCCGAAAAGGCTTTCTTGTGGCGCTGGTTGGGCGCTGTTCATAATCCGGACAGGCCTTGACGAGCACATGTCAGCGCGTTCATGTCATCCCTCCGTCGAGGCCGACCCCCCACGAGAGAAGGAAGACACGTGAAGCAGAACCGCATGGTCCGTGCCCTCCAGAAGCTGGCCGCCGCCG
>NZ_MWIG01000787.1:0-5148 GCF_002156145.1 Streptomyces sp. NRRL B-24572
CGACGCCGTGCCGCTCGCCGACGTCGCCGGCGATCCCGAACTCACCGCCCAGCTCCCGGCCCTGGCCGAGGGCGGCATGGTGCACTGCCGGGTCTCCGGCCGGCCGGTCACCGGCCTGGCCGCCGCGGCCGCCCGGGCGGCGCTCGCCGCGGCCGGTGACCCGGCGGTGGACTCCGTCGTCTACGCCACCGACTCGCCGTACGAGCAGACCGCCACCAAGGACCTCTGGCGGCTGCTCACCGCGGCCGGTCTCCCGCACGCGCCCGGGGTGGTGGTCGGCGGCAGTGCCTCGGCCAACCTCGCCCCGGCCCTGCGCACCGCTCACGGCCTGCTGGCCGCCGAGCGGTCGGAGACCGTGCTGCTCGTCACCGCCGACCGGATCACCGACACCACCCGGTACCAGCCGGTGGGCGTCACGGTGCTCAGCGACGGCGCGGCGGCCTGCCTGGTCGGGCCGGAGCCGCGCGGGCCCGGCTACCGCCTGCTGGCCTCCGCGACCGTGGTCCAGGCCGACGCCGCCGAGGTCAGCAACTCGATCAAGGCCGCCAGCCTGGTGAAGACGGGGGTGACCAGGGCGCGCGCCGAGCTCGACGGGCAACTCGCCGACCCCGGGCGGCCGTTCCGGCACCTGGTGACCGGCAACTACAGCCTCGCCACCCGGACCTTCCTGGCCCGGCTCTGCGGCCTGGACCTGACGGTCGGCCACGCCCCCGACGTGGCCGGGACCGGGCACGCCTTCTCGGTGGACCTGCTGGCCGGTCTCGCCGACCTCCAGGAGCGGAAGCTGGTGGACCCGGGGGACCGGGTGCTGGTGCTCGCGACCAGCCCGCGCTCCTGGTCGATGCTGGCCTTCGAGTACACCGAAGGATGACCGGCGTCGTCCTGGTGCGCTACCTCGACCTGGACCGCTGCGGCGACGGCCCGGCCCAGCGCCGCCTGCTCGACGAGGACGAGCTGGCCCGGCTGGGCCGCATCGCCGTACCGCGCACGGCAGCGCGTTTCGTCGCCGCGCACGCCGCGCTCCGGCTGACCGTCGCCCGGTACTGCGGCGTACCGCCCGGCCGGGTGCGCTGGGCCAGGACCCCGAACGGCATGCCGCTGGTGGCGGCCCCCGATCCGGAGGTCCGGGTGAGCCTCAGCCACACGGGCGGCCACGCCGCGGTCGCGGTCACCCGGGGCCGCGGCATCGGCATCGACCTGGAGGGGGCCGGCGAGCCGCGCCGACTCCCGTCCTCCGTTCGGGGGATGTCCGTGGGGCCGGGTGGTTTCCCGGCGGCCTGGACCAGGATGGAGGCCTGCGTGAAGGCGGTGGGCGGGCGGCTGACCGAGGGGCTTCCGCTGCTCGCCGCCGGCCCCGGCGTGGTCCGGGCCGAGCACGGGGCTCTGGCCGGAACCACCTGGTACGTACGGCAGCTGGCCGCGCCACCGGGGTGCGCCGCCGCCCTCGCGGGGGTCGGCGCGGCGCCGGTGGCCGTGGACCTCGGGCGGTTCCGGCCGCCCGTCGCCTGGCGCTCCGGTCAGCCGGGGACCTCGGAGAGGAAGCCCGAGACCAGCTCGGTGAAGCGCTCCGGCTCCTCCACCCACGGCCGGTGACCGGACCGCTCCAGTACTTCGAGCCGGGCGTCCGGGTAGCAGGCCGCGACCGCCCGGGCCGGGGCCGTCCCGATCATGCCGTCCGAGGCTCCGGCCAGCACCAGGACCGGCGCCTTCACCGCGGCCAGCCGGGCCAGCCGGGCGGCCCGCGTGGCCGGGCCGGCGGAACCGGCGTAGAACGCCTCGCGCAGCCAGGCGTGCGGCGAGGCGTGCTCGGGCCGGTGCTCGGCCCGCCGGGCGTCGTCCCAGTGGTGCCAGAAGAACGGCGTGATCCGCCGGTGCAGCGCGGCGAGCTCGGCCCCGGTGGCGTCGCCCGCCGCGATCAGCCGGTGCGCCTCGGCCGCGTCCGGGTACCACGCCTCGCCCGCGCGCCGGGCCCGCAGCGCCGCCAGCTCGCTCTCGTCCGGCTCCCGCGAGACCCGCCCCACCGGCGCGACGAGCACCAGCCGCCGTACCCGCCCCGGGTACGCCGCCGCGTACTCCTGCGCCGTCAGGCACCCGGCCGAGTGCCCGAGGAGGTCGATCCGGTCGAGGCCCAGGTGCGCACGCACCGCCTCGACGTCCCGGGCCTGTTCGGTGAAGGACACCGTCCTTCGGTCCTCCGGCACCCCGGAGCGCCCGGAGGCCCGGGCGTCCACCACGACCAGCCGTGCCCTCCGGTCGAGGCCCCCCAGATCGGACAGGTACCGGAGGTCCATCCCCGGCCCGCCGGGCAGGACCACCAACGGCGGCCCCTCACCGAGGAGTTCGTACCAGATCGCGGTCCCGTCGTGCGAAGTGATCGTCGGCATCCCGACACCCTCACACAGACGGCCGCCGGTTGGCACTATTGGTCCAGACCTTGGACGTCCGGTCCGGCCGCAAGTCGTCACCGGCGATCGCGCGGCCCGGTTCGACCGGGCTGGTGGCAGACTGACCGGCGGTCTGCCGAAGGAGCCCTCGTGTCGATGATCCACCGTCTGCGCAGCGCCGTCCGCCGGACGTACCGGCGTGCCGTGGACCTCAGCCACCCGGCGCGTTCGCCGCTCGGCAGCGCGGTGGTCAACTGCGTGGTCTACCGGGACGGCGTACGGCAGGACGGGGCCCGGTCGGTCGAGGACGCCGTGCGGCGCGTGCGGAAGTCGGGCGACGGGTTCGTGTGGATCGGTCTGCACGAACCGGAGGAGAAGGAGTTCGCGGGCCTCGCCGAGCTGTTCGGGCTGCACCCGCTCGCGGTGGAGGACGCCGTCCACGCCCACCAGCGGCCGAAACTGGAGCAGTACGACGACGTGCTGTTCGCCGTCTTCAAGACGGTGCGCTACGTGGAGCACGACGAGCTCACCGCCACCAGCGAGGTGGTGGACACCGGCGAGCTGATGGCCTTCACCGGGCCCGACTTCGTCATCACCATCCGTCACGGGGGACACGGTTCGCTCGGTCCGCTCCGCGAGGCCCTGGAATCGGAGCCCGAGCAGCTCGCGAAGGGGCCCTCCGCGGTGCTGCACGCGGTCGCCGACCACGTCGTCGACGACTACCTCGCCGTCACGGAGGCCGTGCAGGACGACCTGGACGCGATCGAGACCGCGGTCTTCTCCGAGCAGGGCCACCGCGGCGACGTCGGCCGGATCTACCAGCTCAAGCGCGAGCTCCTCGAACTCAAGCGGGCCGTGGCGCCGCTGGGCCGGCCGCTCCAGCGGTTGGCGTCCGAGCCGGTGCCGAGCGTCGCGGCCGAGATACGCGCGTACTTCCGTGACGTGGTCGACCACCTGGCGCGGGTCACCGAGCAGGTCGCCTCGTACGACACGCTCCTCGACTCGGTCCTCCAGGCCCACCTCGCGCAGGTGACCGTCGCCCAGAACGAGGACATGCGCAAGATCACCGCCTGGGCCGCCATCATCGCGGTCCCGACGATGGTGTGCGGCGTCTACGGCATGAACTTCGAGCACATGCCCGAGCTGCGCTGGACCTACGGCTACCCCCTGGTCCTCGGCGTCATGGCCGTCGCCTGCTTCGTCATCCACCGCGGCTTCCGCCGCAACGGCTGGCTCTGAACCCCCGGGGCGGATCGACCCGGCACCGCCGACGACGCCCGTGATCAATGCGCCCGGCGCACCACGCGGTGGCGGAGGTAGACGGCCTTCGAGCCGTAGGTGCCGGTCTCGACGAGTTCGAGGTCCACCCGGCGCTCGCTCCGGGGGAAGAACGGAATGCCGCCGCCGACGAGCACCGGGTAGACCATCGTCCGGTACTCGTCGATCAGACCCGACGCGGCCGCGTCGGCGGCGAGCGTCGCGCCGCCGATCGCGATGTCGCCGTCGCCCGGCTCGGCCCGCAGCCGCTCGATCTCCTCCGCCAGGCTGCCGGAGGCCAGGCGGGCATTGCCCTGCACGGTCGACAGCGTGGTGGAGAAGACCACCTTGGGGAGCGGTTTCCAGAGCGCGGTCCACTCGCGCATGGAGTCGTCGAGCGAGGGGTCCTGGTCGGCGGTCTCCCAGTACAGCATCGTCTCGTACAGACGTCGGCCGAGGAGGTGCACGTCGACCCCCCGGATCTCGTCGATCCAGAAGCGGAAGACCTCCTCGTCGGGGGCCGTCCAGTCGAAGCCGCCGTCCGGCCCGACGATGTAGCCGTCGAGCGAGGTGCTCATCGAATAGGTCACGTCGCGCATCGGAACTCCTCCTCGGTCACCGGGTCGACGGTACGACCGACGGGCTCCGGAGGGCGCGCGGCTCGCGGGGGGGTCCCCGGACCGGAGGCTCAGGCGACGGGAACCACCCGTACGTCCCCGCCCTTCGAGTACACCTTCACCTTGTGCGGCGAGGCGGGCGCGTGCGCGACGCCGACCGTGCGGGAGCCGGCCGCCGTCGCGACGTCGAGGGAGTACGAACCGCCGGGCAGACGGACCGAGACGTCCCCGCCGTCCGTCGTCGCCGAGAGGCGGTCCGGGGCCGTGGTCATGCGCGCCGCGATGTCGCCGCCGGAGGTGTGCGCGACCAGGCTGCGGGCGGAGCTGTCCTCGATGGTGACCGAACCGCCGCCCGTGGTGGCCTCCGTGGCCGCCGACAGCTTCCGTACGAGGATGTCGCCGCCGTCCGTGTCCAGCTTCACCGGCACGCCGCCCGGGACCTCGATGCGGAAGCGGACCCCGCACGCGCGCGCCCCGGTGTCCCCGCAGCCGGACGCGGTGATGTGCAGGCCGCCGGACACGAGCTCGTGGCCGGTCGTCGGCCGGTGGGCGGTGTAGTCCAGGATCTCGGTCACGCGGACGGCGGTGCCCGAGCCCGCGGACACCTCGATGTCGCCGCCGGCGTTGTGCACCGTCAGGTTCCGGACCTGCTCGGACACGGTGTACGAGCGGGTCTCCGTCCGGGGGTCCGCGGTCGCGGAACAGCCCATCAGCAGGCCGGAGACCGTCGCGAGCGAGGCGATCAGCGGCACGGGACGCAGGAGGGGCGCGGAGGACATGAGGGGTGCGGAGAACATGCGGGATTTCCTTCGGTCCGGGGGGTGGGGTTTCCGACCGGGAGGCTAGGCAGTCCGGCGGGCCGCCATGCGCCGGCAGGGGCGAGTCAGGGG
>NZ_MWIG01000788.1:0-5569 GCF_002156145.1 Streptomyces sp. NRRL B-24572
TCGAGGGCCTGCTCGCCGATGAACGGGTAGTTCAGGGCCTCGACGCGGACGACGCCCGTCGCCGCCTCGTGAAGCTGGTCAACCCGCTCTCCGACGAGGAGCCCGCGCTCCGCACGACGCTGCTCCCGGGGCTGCTCGGCGCGCTCCGCCGCAACGACAGCCGCGGCAGCCACGACCTGGCGCTCTTCGAGACCGGTCTGGTCTTCCGTCCCACCGAGGGTCAGCCGGGCGTCGCCGTCCGCCTGGGCGTCGACCGCCGTCCCTCCGACGAGGAGATCGCCCGCGTCAACGCCGTGCTGCCCGAGCAGCCGCGCCGCGCCGCCGTCGTCCTCGCCGGTGCGCGCGAGCAGGCCGGCTGGTGGGGCAAGGGCCGTCCGTCCGACTGGGCGGACGCGATCGAGGCCGGCCGGACCGTGGCCGCCGAGGCCGGGGTCGAGCTGATCATCAGCGCCGACCAGCACGCGCCCTGGCACCCGGGCCGCTGCGCCGCGTTCCACGTCGAGGTGGACGGCGAGAAGGTCCTCGTCGGCCACGCCGGCGAGCTCCACCCGCGCGTGGTGAAGGCGTTCGGCCTCCCGGCCCGCGCCTGCGCGATGGAGATCGACCTGGACCTCCTGGAGAAGGCGAACGAGGGCCCTGTGAAGGCCCCCCGGATCTCCTCCTTCCCGGTCGCCACCCAGGACGTCGCCCTGGTCGTCGCCGCCGGCGTCCCGGCCGCCGAGGTCGAGGCCGCCCTCGCCGAGGGCGCGGGTGAACTCCTGGAGTCCATCCGGCTGTTCGACGTCTACACCGGCGACCAGCTCGACGAGGGCAGCAAGTCCCTGGCGTACGCCCTGAAGTTCCGCGCCCCGGACCGCACCCTGACCGTCGACGAGGCCAGCGCGGCCCGCGACGCCGCGGTGGCCCTGGCCGCCGAGCGCACCGGCGCCGTCCTGCGCGGCGCCTGATCACGCGCACCCCAGGAGGGGGCCGGCCCGGACGACACCGGGCCGGCCCCCTTCGGCGTCGGTCCGTGCCGGACTCCGGCGTTCGCCCCGGCCGGGCCTCCCGCGGTCCCGCCTGACAAGACTCCGGCCGTGAGGTGCAATGGTCGTGGGAGACGTCATGGACGTGGCTGCGGAACTCGAACGCGCCCGGGACGCCTTCGCCCGCCAGGAGTGGTCGCACGCCTACACCGGGTTCGCGGGCGCCGACGACGAACAGCCGCTGGGGCCCGACGATCTCGTACGGCTCGCCACCGCCGCCTATCTGGTCGGACGCGACGCGGAGTGCGCCGCGGCGACGGAGCGGGCGCATCAGGCGTACCTGGGCATCGGCCGGACGGCGTCGGCGGTGCGGTGCGCCTTCTGGCTGGCCGTGCCGCTGCTCCTGCGCGGTGAGACGGCCCGGGGAGGCGGCTGGCTCGCCCGGGCGCGACGGCTCCTCGACGAGGGCGGTATCGACTGCGTGGAGCGGGGCTATCTGCTGTTCCCGGAAGGGATGCGGCTCCTCCACAGGGACCCCGTGGCGGCGCGTGCCACCTTCGACGAGGTCGCCGCGACAGGGGAGCGCTTCGGGGACCCGGACCTGGTGGCCCTGGCCCGGCACGGCCAGGGCCGGGCCCTGATCGCCGGCGGCGACACCTCGGCCGGGGTGGCGCTGCTCGACGAGACCATGGTCGCGGTCGTGTCCGGCGAGCTGTCGCCGCTGGTGACCGGGATGGTCTACTGCAGCACGATCGAGGCCTGTCAGGAGATCTTCGACCTGCGCCGCGCGCAGGAGTGGACGGCGGCGCTGTCCGACTGGTGCGCGGCCCAGCCGGATCTCGTGCCCTACCGAGGCCAGTGCCTCGTCCACCGCTCCCAGGTCCTCCAGACGCGCGGGGCGTGGCCGGACGCGCTTGAGGAGGCGCGGCGGGCCTGCGAACGGCTCGCCGAACCGCCGAACCGGCCGGCGCTCGGCATGGCCTTCTACCAGCAGGCCGAGCTGGACCGGGTGCGCGGGGCGTTCGCCGGTGCGGAGGAGGGCTACCGGCGGG
Organism: Streptomyces sp. NRRL B-24572; assembly: GCF_002156145.1. Classification (NCBI taxonomy): domain Bacteria; kingdom Bacillati; phylum Actinomycetota; class Actinomycetes; order Kitasatosporales; family Streptomycetaceae; genus Streptomyces; species Streptomyces sp. NRRL B-24572. The sequence continues at coordinate 2,018 of NZ_MWIG01000788.1, forward strand.
CCGGCGAGTGCGGGCACAGGACACAGCCCGGGCTCGCGCAGTTGTGGCTGGCCCAGGGGCGGGTCGACGAGGCCGTCGCGGCGATCCGGGGCACGGCGGACGAGAGGCGGGACCGGCTGGGCCGGGCGAGGGTACTGACCGCGTACGTGGAGATCGTGCTGGCCGTCGGCGACGTGCCCGGGGCACGGACCGCCGCGGAGGAGCTGTCGCGGATCGCCGACGACATGGACGCCCCGCTGCTGCGCGCCGCCTCCGCCCACGCGCGCGGGGCGGTGCTCCTGGCGGAGGAGGACGCGGCGGCGGCGCTCGACGCCCTGTTGGAAGCCTGCCGCGTCTGGGGCGAGCTGGAGGCCCCGTACGACCGGGCCCGGTCCCTCGTGCTCCTCGCCCTCGCCCGGCGGCGGCTGGGCGACACGGGAACGGCCCGGCTGGAGTGGGACGTCGCGCGTCAGGTGTTCCGGACGCTCGGCGCGGCCCCCGACCTGGCCCGTCTTGAGGCCCTCGCCGACGAGCGGCCCCGGGCCGGCGCCGGGCTCAGCCCCCGGGAGCTGGAGGTCCTGCGCCTCGTCGCCACCGGCCGCACCAACCACGCGATCGCCGAAGAGCTGGTCCTCAGCGAGAAGACCGTGGCGCGCCATCTGAGCAACATCTTCGCCAAACTCGACCTGAGCTCCCGGTCCGCGGCCACGGCCTACGCCTACGAGCACGACCTGGTGGACCGCGGCGGGTGACGGGGCACGCCGTGGGCAGAACGACCCATCGCCGCCGCGCCGGGGATTGGGGCGTTCTCCCGAAGCCGTGACGGCTCGCGCGTTCCTAGTGTCGAGACACGGAACGAACGAGGAGGCCGGCGATGAACCCCACCGACAGGACGGAACACATCGAGACGGTCGTCATCGGAGCCGGGCAGGCGGGCCTCGCCACCGGCTACCACCTCGCCCGGTACGGCCGGCCGTTCGTGATCCTGGACGGCAACGCCCGCGTCGGCGACAACTGGCGGTGCCACTGGGACTCGCTGCGGCTCTTCAGCCCGGCGCGGGTCGCCTCGCTGCCGGGGATGCGTTTCCCCGCGCCGCCGATGTCCTTTCCCACCAAGGACGAGATGGCCGACTTCCTGGAGACGTACGCCGAGACCTTCCACCTGCCCGTACGCGCCGGCGAGCGCGTCGGCAGGGTGGGCCGTGAGGACGGCAGGTACGTCGTGGTGACCGGCACGACGACCTACGTGTGCGACCACGTCGTCGTCGCCTCCGGCACGTTCGGCCGGACTCCGTACGTCCCCGGCTTCGCCGGCGGACTCGACCCGCGCATCACGCAGCTGCACTCCAGCGCCTACAAGAACCCGGCACAGCTGCGGCCCGGCGGCGTGCTGGTGGTCGGCGCCTCGCACTCCGGCGGGGACATCGCGTACGAGGCGGGCTCGGCCGGCCGTCCGACCGTTCTCAGCGGCACGATCCACGGCGAGATCCCGTTCGACATCGAGGGCGGACCGGCGCACGCGATCTTCCCGGTGCTGTGGTTCCTGGCGCAGCACGTGCTGACCCTGCGCACACCCGTCGGCCGCAGGATGCGTCCCGACGTCCGCGCCCACGGCGGGCCGCTGATCCGCGTCAAGCGGGCGGACCTCACCCGTGTCGGCGTCGAACTGGCGCCGGAGCGGACCACCGGCGTGAGCGACGGCCTCCCGGTCCTCGACGGCGGACGCGTCCTCGACGTCGCGAACGTCGTCTGGTGCACCGGCTTCCGGCAGGACTTCTCCTGGATCGACCTCCCGGTCACCGGCGAGGACGGCTGGCCGCTGGAACGGCGCGGCGTGGTGGCCTCGTCGCCGGGGCTGTACTTCGTCGGCCTGGCCTTCCAGTACGCCTTCGCGTCGATGCTCGTCGGAGGCGCGGGCCGGGACGCGGAACACGTGGTGGACCACCTGGTGAAGAACCTCGCCGGAGACGCTGTGGGCCGCGGCCGGGCCCGGGTCCGGCCGCGGTCTCGGTCTCGGTCGAAGGTCCCCGCCTAGCGCCCGGGGGCGGGCATCGTGGACACGACGACACGGCGGCGGTGGGTGCGCCGGCACCTGGCGCGGGCGCGGCGGCACGGGGCCGAGGGCCGGTACGCCGAGGCCGAGGGCGACCTGCGCGCGGCCCTCCGGCTGGCCCGCACCAGGGCCGGCCCCGTCTCCGCCGAGGCGGCCGAGGCGGCCTCGGCCCTGGGCATCCTGCTCGAAGCGCTGGGCCGGCCCGGCGAGGCGGAGGAGACCCTGCTCTTCGCGGTGCACCTCTACGAACGGGCCCACGGTCCCGACGATCCCCGCCTCACTCCGCCGCTGAACGCCCTGGGCGCGGTCCGGCAGCGGCGCGGCGACCTCGCCGGAGCGGAACGGCTCTACGCGCGGGTCGTGGGCATCGCGACCGGCACGGCGGCCCGCCCCGGAGGACGGACCGCCCCGTACGGCGGCCCGCCGTGTCTGCACACCCGTACGGGGTTCCCCTGCCCGTGCGGGTGGCGCGACGGTGGCGCGGTCCGGTGCGCCGGGGGCGCTCACTCCTTCGGGTGAGATCGCAGAGGGGTGTTCCACGGCGGTCCGCGGGGTCGGCAGAATCGACGCGGCCGCAGGGGCGGACCTGTGTGCCGCAGGGCCTTCGGGCGCTGTCGGGGCTCGGGAAGGGCCGTGCATGATCCGTACCAGGTCGTTCCTCGCCGATGCCTCCCGGTTCCGCCGGCTGGCCCCACTCGCCCTTCCCACCACGTGGGGTGCCGTGGCCGTGGCATGGAAGTTCGGCTGTCCGCTGGCCCGCCAGCCGGGGCTGCCCATGCGGATCGCCACCAGCGTCGTCTTCCTCACCGTCGGCTTCGGCATGGTGCTCGGCCTCCGCCACGGGCTCGTGCGGGAACTGGCCCGGGTCCGGGCCGTCGCGACCGCCGCCCAGCGGGTCCTGCTGCGTCCCCTGCCGGCCCGTCTCGACGGACTCGCGCTGGCCGCCGGGCAGCTGTCCGCCTCCCGGGGCGCGTCCGTCGGCGGGGACCTGTACGAGGCGGTGGCGACCCCCCACGGGGTACGGATCGTCATCGGGGACGTCCGGGGCCACGGGCTCGCCGCGCTCGGCGCGGTGGTCGCGGTGCTCGGCAGTTTCCGCGAGGCCGCCCACGACGAGCCCGAACTCGCCGGTGTGCTGCGGCGCCTGGAGCGGGCCCTGGAGCGGCACCTGCGGGAGCGGGCGCGGGACGAGCACCCGGCGCGGGCCGGTGCGGAGCCCGAGCACCCGGTGGCGGAGGAGTTCGTCACCCTGCTGCTCGTGGAGGTCCGCTCCGACGGGCGTCTCGCCGTCCTCAACTGCGGCCACCCCGGCCCGTACCGCCTCGGACACCGGGTGGAGCGGCTCCCGGTCGGGGACCCGCTGCCCCCGCTCGGGGTGCTGCCGCTGCCCGCCGCGATCGTGCCGTACGCGGCGGCCCGGCTGCTGCCCGGCGAGACGCTGGTCCTGCACACCGACGGCGCGGAGGAGGCCCGCGACCACCGGGGCCGGTTCTTCGCGCTCGACGCCGCCCTGGCCGCGG
>NZ_MWIG01000789.1:0-318 GCF_002156145.1 Streptomyces sp. NRRL B-24572
CCCGGAGGCGGCCCCGGACCGGTGAGCGCCGGCGACGGCACCCGCCGGGGAGACGCCCTCCCCTCGCTCGTGACCGGACAGCGTCCGGACGGGGCTTGGGCCGGGTGGGTCTACGGGGTCGTGGCGGGGTGCGGCGCTGCCTAGCCTGTCGGGAGGCGGCCGGTTGAGCGGGGTGGCCGCCGTCGACCTCGCTCGCCGGTGTTCGGTGACGCGACCCCCGGGAGACCGCTTGTGGCGCTGTGGCTGCTCAACCACCTGAGTACGTTCGTGCTGGCCCTGCTCATGGTCGGCGGGATCGTGCTCGTCGCCGTCGCGGGC
>NZ_MWIG01000789.1:331-13006 GCF_002156145.1 Streptomyces sp. NRRL B-24572
ATGTTCGGCGCGATCTACGGGATCATCCTCGCGTTCGTGGTCGTCACCCTGTGGACGCAGCTGGACCACACCCAGACCGTGGTCTCCCAGGAGGCCACCGACATCTCCCTGGTCGTCCGCGGCACCCGGTCCTTCCCGGCCGCGGAGCGGGCGCGGATCGACAAGGCGGTGGGCGAGTACGTCCACGCCGTGGTCGAGGTGCAGTGGCCGAAGATGCGCGACGGACGGCCGGGCTTCGGCGCCACGTCCCAGCAGCTCGGGGCGGTGTACGAGGCGCTGGAGGCGTACGACCCGGCCACGGCGCGCGACCAGGCCTTCTACGGGGAGGCCGTCACCCGCCTCAACGACGCGGCCGCGATGCGGCGGGAGCGGATCAACATCGCCACGAACGAGCTCCCGGTGCTGCTCCAGGTCCTGGTCTACGGCGGCGCGGTGGTCATCATCCCGCTGACCTTCCTCTACGGGCTGCGCAGCCTGAGGATGCAGTTCCTCTTCGTGGCGAGCGTCGCCACGCTGATCGGTTTCAGCCTGCTCCTGGTCCTGGTCCTGGACCGACCCTTCGCGGGCGACCTCACCGTGAGCTCGCAGCCCTTCAAGGAGTCGTCCCTGTCCCGGTTCTGGCCCCGCGGGGCGCTCGGCCCGCCGTGACGACACGGTCGGAGTCCGCGTCCGCGGGGGCCGTTCGCGACGGGTCAGACGGCGGTCCCGACCGGTTCCTCCGCCGTCGTGGTCGTCGCCCCGTCGGCTGCGGGCCGGGGCCGGCCTCGGCGGACCGCGAGGAGGTAGACCACCGTCAGGAGGGCCAGCCAGACCACGCCGACCTCGAGCGCCACTCGGGTGCTCTCGTGGACGCCGAGCAGGACCAGCACCGCCGCCATGAAGACGAGGGTGATGATCTGGCCGTAGGGCCAGAACGGGGCCGGGAACTTCAGGGCCGCGGCCTCCTCGGGGGACATCGCGCTGCGGGCCTTGAGGTGGGTGAGCATGATCATCACCCAGACGAAGACCGTCGCGAACGTGGCGACGGAGGCGATGATCAGGAAGATCTCGCCGGGGACGACCGCGTTCATCACGACGCCGAAGAGCAGGGCGCCGATCATGACGAGGGTGGTCACCCAGGGCACGCCGTCGGGGGTCGTGCGGCGCATGGCGGCGGGGCCGTGCCCGCGCTCGGCGAGGCCGTACATGGTGCGGCCCGCGGCGAAGATGTCGCTGTTGATGGCGGATAGGGCGGCGGTGAGGACCACGACGTTGAGGACCGCGGCCGCGGACTTGAGGCCGACACCGGCGAAGATCTGCACGAAGGGGCTGCCCGAGTCGCTGATCTGCTGCCACGGGGTGATCGACATGATCACGGCGAGGGTCAGGACGTAGAACAGGATGATGCGCAGCGGGATGGAGTTCACCGCGCCCGGGATGGTCTTCTCCGGGGACTCCGCCTCGCCGGCGGTGACGCCGATGATCTCGGTGCCGCCGAAGGCGAACATGACGATGGCGAACGAGAGCACCCAGCCGTCGATGCCGCCGGCGAAGAATCCGCCGTTGTTCCACAGGTTGTCGATGCCGACGTGGACGTGGCCGGTGCCGAGGCCGAGGGCGATGACCACGATGCCGACGACGATCATCGCGACGATGGCGACGATCTTCACGAGGGACAGCCAGAACTCCAGCTCGCCGAAGACCTTGACGCTGACGAGGTTGAGCGTGCCGACGACGAGGACGGCGGCCAGGACCCAGATCCAGCGCGGGACTCCGGGGAACCAGAAGCCCATGTAGACGCCGATGGCCGTGACGTCGGCGACGGCGACGATGACCATCTCGAAGGCGTACGTCCAGCCGGTGAGGAAGCCGGCGAGCGGCCCGAGGTGCCGGTTCGCGTACTCGCCGAAGGAGCCGGCGCTGGGGGACGCCACGGCCATCTCGCCGAGGGACCTCAGGACGAGGAAGACGGCGGCGCCGCCGATCAGGTAGGCGAGCAGGACGGCGGGGCCGCCCGCCCGAATGGACTCGGAGGAGCCGTAGAAGAGCCCGGTGCCGATCGCCGAGCCGAGGGCGATGAAGCGGATGTGCCGGGAGTTGAGCCCACGGCTCAGGCCGGTGTTTTCGGTGCGCAAACGAATGTCTCCCTCTGGGGGGCGGATGCCGGAGGAGACCTGGGCGGGCGATGTGCCTCGCGGCACCTGCCCGTCGTCCGAGCTCTCGACGGCGAATGCCAGCCTGTATATTCCTGTCTATACAGGTGCGTCAAGAGGTGGCCCGATGAATGAACGCGAAGAGACGCCCGGTACCGCGTCGAGCGCCTCCCCGGCGGTCGCCCGCGCCCTGGACATGCTCATGTACCTCGCCGCCCGGCCCGGTCTCGTCCAGGCCGCCACCCTCGCCCGTGACCTGGGCATTCCGCGCTCGTCCGCGTACCACATCCTCACCGTGCTGACCGACCGCGGCTTCGTCACCTACGTGCCGTCGGAGCAGGCGTACGGGCTCGGCGTGTCCTCCTTCGAGGTGGGCTCGGCCTATCTGCGCCACGAACCCCTCGAGCGGCTCGCCCGGCCGATCCTGCGCACGGCCGCGAGCCGCCTCGGCCAGACCGTGCACCTGGGGATCCTGCACGGCGCGGAGACCGTCTACCTGCTCAAGGAGCGCCCACCGGCCCGGGCAGGGGACATCGACATCGCACTCGTGACGGATGTCGGCGTACGCCTGCCGGCCCATCTGACGGCCAACGGCCGCGCCATCCTCGCCCACACCTCGGAGGCACAGCTGCGGGCACTGTTCCCCCGGCCCGCCGATCTGACCACCCGCACCGGCCGCGGGCCGCGCTCCCTGCCGGAACTGACCGGCGAGCTGGCCCGGGAGCGGGAGCGCGGCTGGTCGCAGGAGGTGGAGCTGGTGTCCCAGGGCTTCTGCTCGATGGGGGTGGCCGCGTTCGACCACAACGAGCGGCCGGTCGCCGCGATCAGCACCACCTGGCGCCGCCACCACGGCCGGCACGACACCGAGGAGGTGCGCCAGGCCCTGGCGCAGGGTGCGGCGCGGCTGACCGCGGCGGTCTCGGGACACGCACCGCCGGGGACGCGGACCGCCGCCTGAACGGCCCCCCCACCCGAGCCGAAAGACCGGACCCGGCCGTCTCAGTGCGTGGCGAACGCGCCTTCGAGGCGGTAGCGGGAGCCCGGGTGGAGCAGGCGCGCGATGCTCACGAGCTCGTCCCGCGACCACGTGCGGCGCAGGATCATCAGGCACGGCTCGGACGGCCCGATGCCGAGGATCGCGCATTCCTCGGGCGACGCCAGGACCGCCTCCACGATGTGCTCGCCCCGGCCGAGCGGCGCGACCTTCGACAGGAACGTGTACGGCGTCTGCAGCGTGAAGTCCTGCTCCAGATAGCCGGGGGCGAAGGCCGGGTTGACGTAGCGGTCCTCCAGCTGGAGCGGCACGCCGTCCTCCAGGTGCACGACCCGGGAGCGGAAGACCGGCTCCCCCTTGGCGAGCCCGAGGTGCGCGGTGGTCCGCTCGTCGGCCCGCTCCTCGCCCAGGGACAGCACGCGGGCCCCGTAGCGGTGACCGCGGGCGTGGACCTCGTCGGCGATGTTGTGGACTTCCAGGAGCGCGGAGCTCGCCTTGCGCTCGGCGACGAAGCTGCCGACGCCCATGACGCGCCGGATGACGCCCTCGGCGGCGAGCTCGCGCAGGGCACGGTTGACGGTCATGCGGGACAGTCCGAGGGCGTCGACGAACTGGCTCTCCGAGGGCAGGGCGTCGTCCTCCTGCCAGTGCCCGTTCCTGATCTGCCGCTCGACGAGCTCCTTGACGCGCTGGTACGCGGGGACGGAACCGCCCGCACCCTGCGCGTACCACCGGGCCAGCTCCGCCGGGTCCACGACCACGCCGCCCACCGTCCTCGCCATCCGCTCCCCCTGCCTCCTGCCTGCGACGATCCTATGGGAGCGGTGCCATCGGCGAACGGGCCGATGGTCCCCTTCCCGGGGAAGTGTCTCGGATCCGAGAGATGCGGGCGCCGCCGCTGGTCCCGGCTCCGCCGCTCGCGTGTCATGAGGGTGCACAACGGCTCGATCCCCCTGAGGAGCACACATGACCAGCCCTTCCCACGAAGCGCCGGGCGTCGTCCGGGCCCCGCGCGGCACCGAACTGAACTGCCTCGGATGGCAGCAGGAAGGCGCCCTGCGGATGCTCATGAACAACCTCGACCCCGAGGTCGCCGAGCACCCCGAGGACCTCGTCGTCTACGGCGGTACCGGGAAGGCCGCCCGCAACCACGAGGCGTACGACGCGATCGTCCGCACGCTCAAGACCCTCAAGGACGACGAGACCCTCCTCGTGCAGTCCGGCAAGCCGGTCGGCGTGATGCGCACGAACGAGTGGGCGCCGCGCGTGCTGCTCGCCAACTCCAACCTGGTGGGCGACTGGGCCAACTGGGAGGAGTTCCGCAAGCTGGAGGCCGAGGGCCTGACCATGTACGGCCAGATGACGGCCGGTTCGTGGATCTACATCGGTTCGCAGGGCATCCTGCAGGGCACGTACGAGACCTTCGGTGCCGTCGCCCGCAAGAAGTTCGGCGGCACCCTCGCCGGCACCATCACGCTGACCGCCGGCATGGGCGGCATGGGCGGCGCCCAGCCGCTGGCCGTGACGATGAACGACGGCGTCGCCATCTGCGTCGACGTCGACGAGACGCGCATCGACCGCCGCATCGGCACCCGCTACCTGGACGTGAAGGCCGACGACCTCGACCACGCCCTCGAACTGGCCGTCCAGGCCCGCGACGAGCGCCGCGGCCTGTCCATCGGCGTCGTCGGCAACGCCGCCGAGATCTTCCCGGAGCTGCTGCGCCGCGAGGCCCCGATCGACATCGTCACCGACCAGACCTCCGCCCACGACCCGCTGGCCTACCTGCCCGTCGGCATCCCGGTCGAGGACTGGCACAAGGAGCGCGAGGCCGACCCGGCCGGCTTCACCGAGCGCTCGCGCACGTCGATGGCCCTGCACGTCGAGGCCATGGTCGGCTTCCTCGACAAGGGCGCCGAGGTCTTCGACTACGGCAACTCGATCCGCGACGAGGCCCGCAAGGCCGGTTACGACCGGGCCTTCGACTTCCCCGGCTTCGTCCCGGCGCACATCCGCCCGCTGTTCGAGGAGGGCCTCGGCCCGTTCCGCTGGGCCGCGCTGTCCGGCGACCCGGCCGACATCGCCAGGACGGACGCCGCGATCAAGGAGCTGTTCCCCGAGAACGAGCACCTGCACCGCTGGCTGGACATGGCCGGCGAGCGCGTCTCGTTCGAGGGCCTGCCCGCGCGCATCTGCTGGCTCGGCTACGGCGAACGCCACCTGGCCGGCCTGAAGTTCAACGAGATGGTGGCGAACGGCGAGCTGTCCGCCCCCGTCGCCATCGGCCGCGACCACCTCGACTCCGGCTCCGTGGCCTCCCCGTACCGCGAGACCGAGGCCATGCTCGACGGCTCCGACGCCATCGCCGACTGGCCGCTGCTCAACGCCCTGGTGAACACCTCCTCCGGCGCCTCCTGGGTCTCCATCCACCACGGCGGCGGCGTCGGCATGGGCCGCTCCATCCACGCCGGCCAGGTCTGCATCGCCGACGGCACCGAGCTGGCCGCCAGGAAGCTGGAGCGCGTCCTGACGAACGACCCCGGCATGGGCGTCATCCGGCACGTCGACGCCGGTTACGAGTACGCCGCCTCGGTCGCCAAGGAGCGCGGCGTGCGCGTCCCGATGACGGAGACCGGGGACGGCGCGGCGTGAGCGCGTTCCAGCAGACCGCTCCCCCGGTCACCGACGTCCCGGCCCGGCCCTGGTCGGGCCGGGACGACGGGCCCGGTGCGGAGCACCTGCGCTGGCACAAGGCCGTCGAGCTCGATCCCGAGCTGACGGGGCCGGGCGACGTGGCGTTCGTCGGATTCGCCAGTGACGAGGGCGTGCGCCGCAACAAGGGGCGGCAGGGCGCCGCGCAGGGTCCCGACGCCCTGCGGCGGGCCCTCGCCTCGATGGCGCTGCCGAAGCCGCTGCGGGCGCTCGACGCCGGTGACGTGGAGGTCGTCGGCGACGCGGCCGACGCCCTGGAGGCCGGTCAGCAGCGGCTGGGCAGCGTGGTCGCGCACCTCGTCGACGCGGGCCACCCGGTGGTGGTCCTCGGCGGCGGCCACGAGGTCGCGTTCGGGACGTACAGCGGTCTGGAGCAGACGCGGGCGCTGAAGGCCGGCGGGCGGCTCGGCGTGCTGAACCTCGACGCGCACTTCGATCTCCGCGACGACGTGCGGCCCAGCTCGGGCACGCCGTTCCTGCAGATGGCGCAGAGCGAGCGGCGGCACGGCCGTGACCTCGACTACCGGGTGCTCGGCATCAGCCAGGCCGCCAACACCGAGACGCTGTTCCGCACCGCGGCGTCGCTCGGGGTGCGGTACCTGGCGGACACCGAGTGCGGGCTGCTCGACATCGCGCGGGTGGAGTCGTTCGTCGACGAGTTCCTCGCGAGCTGCGACCTCGTGCACCTGACGATCGACCTGGACGTGCTGCCGGCGGCCGTCGCCCCCGGGGTCAGCGCGCCCGCCGCGTACGGCGTGCCGATGGAGGTCGCCGAGCGGGTCTGCACCCGGGTCGCGCGCAGCGGCAAGCTCGTGGTCGTCGACGTCGCCGAGCTCAATCCGGAGTTCGACGTCGACCAGCGCACGGCACGGGCCGGCGCGCGTCTGGTGCACCGGACGGTCACCGCCTGGGTGTGACGCCCTCCCTCCGAACAGGCCGCCAGGTCGCCCGGCATACGAGAGCCGCGGCCTGGCGGCCGCGGCCTTCCCGCATAGATCACCCGGCTCCCCTCAGCGGATGTCCGTGAGGGCGACGATCGCGAGGACCCCGTCGACGACGATGTCGACGGGGTCCTCGTCGTCCTGGAGCAGGACCGTGTCGAGCCGGCCGAGGCGGACGGACTCCCGGTCCAGGGTCGCGCTGCCGTCGAGGACGATCGCGAGGACACGGGTCCCGGGGGCGGGGCTCAGCACCGTGGAGCGGCGTTCGACGGACACGTCGGCCTTCGCCTCGGTGCGCCGCACCATGACGTTGAAGTCGACGATGGGGCCGTCGAGGAGACGGCAGTCGGTGGTGGCGTCGCCGGAGAAGGCGAAGGGCGCGTAGCGGGTGTCGACGACGTGTTCCGTGCCGTCGACGGTGAGGGCCATGCCCGGTCCCTCGACGACGGTGATGATCCGGTCGACGCCCTCGAACGCGGAGAAGGGGCCGCTGCTCGCGACGTCGGCGACGCTGATCCGCCACGCGAAGTCGTCGGTGCCGGCGCCCTGGGGGTGGGCCAGGACCTCGGTGGTGATGCCGCCGCCGTTCTTCCACGGTGCGGGGGTCCGGTCGTTCGCGCGCAGGATCCGGGGTGCCATGAAGTGTTGCTCCTTCGGGAGAACGCGACCTCCTCCCCCGCCGCCTGGGGCCGCGGGAGAGGAGGTGCGTGGGTCGGGTCGGGCTAGCGCTCGGCGGTGTGGCGTGTTTCGAGGGCGGTCTCGGTGAAGACCCGGTATCCGGCAGCCGGGTCGTATCCGTGGATCTCGCGGGTGTCGAGGGCGGCCATGTAGGTCAGGACGTCCTTGCTGACGACCTGTCCGGGGACGAGCACCGGGAAGCCGGGCGGGTACGGGGTGACGAACGTGGCCGAGACCACCGTACGGCCCTGCGCCATGGCATCGGTGAGGGCGTCCACCGAGAGGTGCTCGCACTCGGTGTCGTCGTAGGCGAGGAAGAACGCGGAGCGCATGTCGCCCTCGGGGGTGCGCGGGCTCGGCCGGAACGCCGGGTGGAACGCGCTGAAGTCGGGCAGGGCGGCGGAGCCCGCGTCGAGTCCGGTGGCGGCGCTGTCGTGTGAGGCCCGGTCGTGCGGACTCATCTCGCCGATGCGTTCCTCCAGGTCCTCGGCGATGCGGACGAGCACCTCGATCAGGTAGGCGACGGCGCTGCGGGTGGTGCCGATGTTCGTCATGAACAGCAGCGTGTTGCGGGTCGTCTTGTTGACCTGGATGCCGTGCCGGTCCATCAGGAGGTCGTGCTTGAACGTGTCCCCGTCGATCCCGGTGAGCCCGATGTGCAGGGTGGCGCGGGTGGGGTCGAGGACGAACTCGTCCTCCTCCCAGGCCCGTTCCATCCGGGCGAGGCCGGTGCGCAGGGGCTGTTCGATGCCGGAGGAGCGGAAGCGGTGCGGGACGAGTTCCGGTGTGGTGAGGATGCGCAGGTAGCGGCTGAGCAGCGGGTGCTGGGCGACCGCGTCGCGGAGCACACCGGCCTGTTCGAGCTGCTTCTGCACGAGGGCGAAGCCCTCGAAGACGGCCTGCCGGCGGCCGAGGTCCATCGAGGCGAGGATCTGGTAGTTGGGCGACGTCGAGGTGTGCGTCATGTACGCCTCGTGGAACACCTCGGCGACCTTGTGGCGGAAGTCCTGGTCGAAGACGTGGACCATGGAGCCCTGGCGCATCGAGGTGAGCGTCTTGTGCGTGGACTGCGTGGCGTAGACGCGGACCCGGGCCTTCTCCGGGTCGGGCATCAGGCGGGTGTGGACGAGGGTCTCGTCGTCCGGGTCGTCGCCGAGGCTCGCGCGGTGGGCCGCGTAGGCGTCGGCGTACCCGGGGTCGCGGTAGCGGTCGGTGAGGGTGCGGGCCGCGGCCATGGCGGTGCGCCGGCGGTAGACGGGGTGGAAGCGGGCGAAGGCGAACCAGGCCTCGTCCCACAGGAACGCCAGGTCCGGCTTGAGGGCCAGGCACTCCTCCATCACGCGCGAGGGGTTGTAGACGATCCCGTCGAAGGTGCAGTTGGTGAGCATGAGGAGCTTGACGCGGTGCAGGACGCCCTCGTGCTTGAGCATCAGCAGCTTCCGCTTGATCTCCTCCACCGGTACGGCCCCGTACATGCCGTACTCGTCGAGGGGATAGGCGTCGAGGTAGACGACGTGGGCGCCGGCGAGGACGAGCCCGTAGTGGTGGGACTTGTGGCAGTTGCGGTCCACGAGCACGATGTCGCCGGGGCGTACGAGCGCCTGCACGACGATCTTGTTGGCGGTGGACGTGCCGTTGGTGACGAAGTAGGTCCGGCGGGCGCCGAAGGCCTCGGCGGCCAGGTCCTGGGCCTCGCGCAGCGGGCCGGTGGGGGCGAGCAGGGAGTCCAGGCCGCCTGAGGTGGCGGAGGTCTCGGCGAGGAAGATGTTCAGGCCGTAGAAGTCGGCGATCTCCGGGATCCAGGGCGAGTTGAGCACCGAGGCGCCGCGGGAGACGGGCAGGGCGTGGAAGACGCCGGTGGGCTTGCGGCTGTGGGCGCGCAGGGCGGTGAAGAACGGGGCGCGGTGGCGTTCGGTGATGCCCTGCAGGATCGACAGGTGCAGTTCGAGGAGGCCCTCGTGGGCGTGGAAGACGCGCCGGAAACGGCGGCCGATGCGGCTCGCGGTGGACTCGACGGCCCGTTCGGACACGAGGTAGAGGTCGAGTTCGGGGCGCAGGGCGAGGAGTCGGTCGCCCAGGGCGCGGATCCGCTCGCCGCTGTCCCCGGGTGTCGCGGCGGTGTCGGTGGCTTCGTCGAAGAAGCGGCGGACGACGCTGAGGTCGTGGCGGGAGCGGTCGGTGAACCGGTCGCGGATGACGACGGCCTGGAGGCTGGAGTTGACGAGGGACGCGATGACCGCGTCCTCGAAGCTCGGGGCGACGACGATCTCGTAGGCGAACTCGTCGTCGGAGCGGCGCAGGCGGCGCAGTTCGACGCGCAGCGCCTGTTCCTCGGCGGCGTCCAGGTCGCCGACGACGAGGACCTCGAAGTACGGGACGGAGGACGCGGGCGGGGTGTGCGGGGTGTCCGTCGTCTCGTCGGGCGCGGCGCCCGGGGCGGCGGAGGTGTGCGGGGCGGTGACGTGGTGCCGGTGTCCGGCGAGGGCACGGTACAACTCTTCTGCACGCTGGGCGAGTTGACGGTACTCCCGCTGGCCGTACAGCCCGCGGAGCTCCTTCAGGGCGGCCGTGCCGGGGAAGGCCCAGCAGTGCTCGACGGGTGCCAGGAGGCGGATGAGTTCCTGGATGCGCGCGGCGGTGTCCGGGCGGCCGTCCGCGCCCTGTGCGGCGAGGCGGTGGGTGAGGTCCGTCAGTGAGCTCCAGGCGTCGGCGCGCAGTTGGCCGACGCTGTTGTGCACCGTGGCGGTCGGCAGGTCATTCACCGGGGAACGGCTCCTTCTGGGGGCTGGGCATGCGCGGCGGGGGCCTACCGCGCCTTCCGGGTCCCCGCGGGGACCCGGAAGGCGCGAGGGACTGCGTCCCCGGTCAGACCAGGGCGCCGGTCACGGACTCGGCGGCGGCCAGGGCGCGGCCGGAGGCCACGTACTGGACGGCCTCCTCGATCTCGGGGGCGAGCCAGCGGTCGGTGCCGGGGCCCTCGACGGTCTCGCGCAGGCCGTCGCGCACCGCGGCCGTGGCCGGGGCGGGGGTCAGCGGGGCGCGCAGGTCGAGGGCGCGGGCGGCGGTGTAGAGCTCGACGGCGAGGACGCGGCCGAGGCCGTCGATGGCGCGGCGCAGCTTGCGGGCGGCGGCCCAGCCCATGGACACGTGGTCCTCCTGCATGGCGCTGGAGGGGATCGAGTCGACGGAGGCCGGGGTGGCGAGCCGCTTGAGCTCGGAGACGATCGCGGCCTGCGTGTACTGGGCGATCATGTGGCCGGAGTCGACGCCCGGGTCGTCGGCGAGGAAGGCGTTCAGACCGCGGTTGCGGGCCGGGTCGAGGAACCGGTCGGTGCGGCGTTCGGAGATCGAGGCGACGTCGGCGACGGTGATGGCGAGGAAGTCGAGCACGGCGGCGACGGGGGCGCCGTGGAAGTTGCCGTTGCTCTCGACGCGGCCGTCGAGGGTGACGACCGGGTTGTCGACGGCGCTGGCGAGCTCGCGGGAGGCGACGAGCATGGCGTGGGCGAGGGTGTCGCGGGCGGTGCCGTGGACCTGCGGGGTGCAGCGCAGCGAGTAGGCGTCCTGGACGTAGGTGCAGTCCGGGCCCGCGTGGCTGGCGATGATCGCCGAGTCGGCGAGCAGGGAGCGCAGGTTGCCCGCGCTGTCGCCCTGCCCCGGGTGCGGGCGCATGGCCTGCAGGTCGGCGGCGAACACGGCGTCGGTGCCGAGCTGGCCCTCGACGCTCATGGCGGCGGCGATGTCGGCGGTGCGCAGCAGGCGGCGCAGGTCGTGGCCGGCGAGGACGAGCATGCCCAGCATGCCGTCGGTGCCGTTGATGAGGGCGAGGCCCTCCTTCTCCTCCAGGACGACCGGGGTGATGCCGGCCTCGGCGAGGGCCTCGGCGGCGGGCTTGCGCTCGCCGTCGGCGGTGCGGACGACGCCCTCGCCCATGACGGCGAGCGCGCAGTGCGCGAGGGGGGCCAGGTCGCCGGAGCAGCCGAGCGAGCCGTACTCGTGGACGACCGGGGTGATGCCCGCGTTCAGGAGCGCGGCGTACGCCTCGGCGGTCTCGGTGCGGACGCCGGTGCGCCCGGTGGCGAGGGTGGACAGGCGCAGCAGCATCAGGGCGCGGACGACCTCGCGCTCGACCTCGGGGCCGGAGCCCGCGGCGTGCGAGCGCACGAGGCTGCGCTGGAGCTGGGTGCGCAGTTCGGTGGGGATGTGGCGGGTGGCCAGGGCGCCGAAGCCGGTGGAGACGCCGTAGTGGGGCTTGGCGTCGTCGGCGAGGGCCTTGACGACCTCGCGACTGCGGGCGATCTCCTGGAGCGCCTCGGGGGCGAGGGTCACCTGGGCACCGAGACGGGCAACGGACACGACTTCGTCGGCGGAGAGGGCACCGACACCAACAACAACGTTCATGCCCCTATGAAGCCGCAGGCGGGAAGGGGTCCGCGAGCCCTTCCTGGCAGCTCGTGTCTGGGATGCCAGACATCCGGTCTGGGATCCCAGACAGATGGTTTGGGACGTCCCTGGTCTACTCTCGCCCCATGAGCATCGTCCCTGCCGCCGCGCAGGTGCTGGCCGTCCTGCGCTATCTCTCCCGTCAGGCCGCGCCCGTCCCCGCGGCCGCCATCAGCCGTGACGTGGGGCTGCCGCGCTCGACGACCTACCACCTGCTCGACACCCTGGCGGCGGACGGCTTCGTGGTCCACCTGCCGGAGGAGAGGCGTTACGGTCTCGGGCTCAGCGCCTTCGAGCTGGCCTCCGGGTACGAGCGCCAGGCGCCGTTCCAGCGGCTCGCGCGGGCCCCGCTCGCCTCGCTCGTGGACCGCACCGGGCACAACGCGAACCTCGCCGTCCTGCACGGCCGCGAGGTCATCTACGTCATCGAGGAACGCGCCCCGGGCCGCCCGCCCCTGGTCAGCGAGGTCGGCGTCCGGCTGCCGGCCCACCTGACGGCGAGCGGCCGGGCCGTGCTCGCGCTGCTGCCGCCCGCACAGGTGCGGGCGATCTTCCCCGACCGGTCGGCGTTCGTGCAGCGGCACGGCGCCGGCCCCGCGACGCTGACGGCGCTGCGCGCCCTGCTGACCCAGGCACGGCGGCGCGGGTACGCGACGGAGGAGGGCGAGGTGACACCGGGTCTCTCCTCGGTCGCCGCACCCGTCCTGGACCACCACGCGCATCCGATCGCCGGGGTCGCGGTCACCTTCCCCGACGAGGCGGTCGACGAGACGGA
>NZ_MWIG01000079.1:0-6909 GCF_002156145.1 Streptomyces sp. NRRL B-24572
CCTTCCCCGCGTCGGGCGCGTCGGCTGACGCCCCGGGCCCTCCCGGCCTCGTCAGCGAGGGGCGGCCGGCGGGTTCGGGGCGGCTTCCCCGGGCGTGCGGGCCCACGCGGCCCTGCGGCGGGTCTCGTTCTCCTGGGCCATACGACGCAGCAGGGCCAGGACCGGTTCCAGGAGGAGGACGACGACGGCGGCGTGCTCGGCGAGCTTGAGCCGGTCCTCGGCGTCGTCGAGCTCCTCGACCCGGTCGACGTCGAGCTTCGCGGCGGCCGCCGCCAGTTCGGCGTACGGCAGCAGTTCTCCGGTGCCGTACTCGACGCCGAGGCGGCTGAGGTCCATGAGGCTCGCGGCGAGGGCGCGGCGGTGCGGGGAGTCGGGGGAGACGTCCCAGCCCATGGCGCGTACGAGCTCGTCGACCCGGGGGGCCTGCTCGTCCACCGCGTCCGTCTCGGCGGCGTCGACGGGCGTCGGGAGCGCGTAGTGCACGACGCCGAGCGTGGCGAGCGGGTCGAGCGGCTCGTCGATCGCCGTGAGGACGTCGCGGGTGGCGGCGATGGACAGGCCGCCGCGGGCGGTCAGGGCGCGGATCAGGCGCAGGCGCTGGACGTGCTCGTCGCCGTACAGGGTCAGCGTGGCGCCGAGCGGGTGGCCGGGCGGCAGCAGGCCCTCCCGCAGGTAGTACTTGATCGTTCCGACCGGCGTTCCGGACAGGCGGCTCAGGTCAGAGATCTTCATGGGCACTCTCGCTCGAAGGCTGCTCGGTGTGTGGCGTGTGTTCCGTGGTTTCCGTGTGTGAGCAGTCTCCCAGGGGCTCGAATGGACACGTGCATTAGATAGTGACACTCTCTAGCTAGATAGTGAAGGTTTCTAATGTGTCGCCGACCAGCGACGACACCCCACCGAAGCGGAGCCCCTGCCATGTCCGAACCCACCCACCCGCTGCGCGTGAGCGCCCGAGGGCTGCTGCGCCGGCGTGGCGTGTGGCTGCCGTCGGCGGTGATCCTCGGCCTGCTGTCGTTCGTCCTGTCGCTGCTCTACCTGGGCGCCAACAACGACCCGGTCGGCGCGACGAAGGACCTGCCCATCGCCCTGGTCAACACGGACGAGGGCGCCCGGGTGGCCGGGAAGCGGATCGACCTGGGCGCGCAGATCACCGCGCAGATCACCGGATCCGCCGACCTGAAGGAGAAGGTCGACTGGAAGACGGTCGACCGCCGCACCGCCGACGACCTGCTCGCGCGCGGCAAGGTGTTCGGCGCGCTCGTCATCCCCGACGACTTCTCCGCCTCCGTGGCCGCACTCGCCGGGCCCGCGCAGCGCACGCCGCACCCGCCGACCATGACGGTCCTCACCAACCCGGCCGCCGGAAGCTTCGGCTCCTCCATGGCCACCGAGATCAACCGCAAGGTCGTCGAGACGACCTCCGCGGAGGTCGGCAAGCAGCTGGGGCAGGCAGCGGCCTCCACGCATCGGACAGGGGCGGCCGCCGCACACGCCGCTCCCGCCCCTGGTGCCGCCGCGCAGCTGATGATCGCCGACCCCGTGCACCTCTCCGTCCAGGAGGGGCACCACCTCGGACAGCACAGCGGGCTCGGCCTGAGCGCCTTCTTCTACGCACTCGTCCTCGTCCTCGGCGGCATGCTCGGCGCCAACGTCATCCACATGCAGGTGGACACCGCACTCGGCTACGCCGCCAGCGACAAGGGCCCCTTCCGCATCGTCAAGCCCGTCCAGCACGCCACCCGGGTGCACCACTTCCTGGTCTGCTCGGCGCTCATGGTCGTCCTGTCGATGCTGACCTCCGCGCTCGCCATGGCGGCGGCCGTCGGCGTCATCGGCATCGACGCCTCGAACCTGCCCATGCTGTGGCTCTTCGGCACCTGCGCCACGGCCGCCATGGGCATCACCGCGCTGGCCCTGCTCGCCGTCTTCGGCACCCCGGGCCCGCTCGTCTCCATGCTGGTCCTGATCGGCCTGGCCGTCCCGTCGGCCGGCGCCACCATCCCGATCCAGGCGCTCCCGGACTTCTACCGGTTCCTGGCCGAGTTCGAACCGTTCCGGCAGGTCGTCGACGGCGTCCGGTCCATCCTCTACTTCGGCGCCAGGACCGACGCCGGACTCGGCCACGCCTGGACGATGGTCGGCATCGGCTTCGGCGCCTCGCTCGCCCTCGGCCTCGCCCTCACCCGCCTCTACGACCGCCGGGGTCTGCACCGCTCGACTCCCCACCTGGCGCAGCCGGTTCCCGTCGGCTGAGTCCCGGGCGGCGGTGCGAGAATGCCCCGCATGGACGCGCAGGAGTTCGACCGGCTCGCCGCCCGCGCCCGGGAGCTCGCGGTGCCGGGGGACCGGCGGATCCTCGGGCTCGCCGGGGCGCCCGGGGCCGGGAAGTCCACGCTCGCCGCGCAGCTCGTCGCCCGGCTCGACGGGCTGGCGGTCCTCGTGCCGATGGACGGGTTCCATCTGGCGCAGGCCGAGCTCGAACGGCTCGGGCGGGCCGGACGGAAGGGCGCGCCCGACACCTTCGACGCCGCCGGGTACGCCGCGCTCCTCGCCCGGCTCCGTACCCCCGTCCCCGGCACCACCGTCTACGCGCCCGCCTTCGACCGCTCCCTCGAGGAGCCGATCGCGGGGGCGATCCCCGTCGGGCCCGAGGTCCCGCTCGTCGTCACCGAGGGGAACTACCTCCTCCACGACGAGGGAGCCTGGGCCGCGGTCCTGCCCTTCCTCGACGAGGCCTGGTACCTGGACCTGGACGCCCGCCGCCGCGTCCCCCGGCTCGTCGAGCGGCACGTCCGCTTCGGCAAGGACCGGGACCGTGCCGAGCGCTGGGTGCGAGACTCCGACGAGGCCAACGCCCGCCTGGTGGCCCGCGGCCGGGACCGCGCCCACCTGGTCGTGAGGATGAGCTAGCGGGACGGCTGCGGTCCCCGTCCCGAGGGCGAGTCGGAGGGACGGCTACGACCACCGCCCCGAGGGCGAGTCGGCGCAACGACTACGATCCCCGTCCCATGGACGTGGACATGATCGAGCTGACGTACCGGCCCACGCGGGCCGACATCCTCGCCGGGGTCCTGGTGCGCGAGCGCCTCCGACGCCTCCACCTCGTCCGGTGGGGCTTCACGGCGCTCTTCGGCGCGGCCGCCCTGCTGTCCCTGGCCGCGCGGCAGGCCTCCGCCGTGTCGTTCGTACTCGCCGTGTTCTGCGCCGTCCTGATCTGGGCGATGCCCCACCTCCAGGCGCACCACGCGCTGCGTACGGTCTCCTGGCAAGGCGAGTACCGCACGTCCGTGGGCGAGCAGGGGATCACGGCCGAGACCGCGCACGTGACGCTCCTCCAGCGCTGGTCGGTCTTCCGCGGCTACCGAGAGACCCGCGACCACCTCGTCCTGCTCAGCCGCGACCCGAACATCCTGCTCGTGGAGGTGCTGCCGCTGCGCGGGCTGCGCGCACCCGAGGACGCGGAGCGGCTACGGGCTCTGATGGACCGGCAGTTGCCCCGTCTCTGACGGTCTGGGGATGCGCGGAGGGCGCTGTTAGCCTGCTCGGCATGATCGGGAAACGCGCGGGGCTCCGCATATCCGGCTTATCGAGGTCGAGCGGCCCTCAGCGCGCCCTCATCGTCTCGACCTTCGTCAGTCGCGTGGGCAACGGTCTCTTCAACACCGCCGCGGTGCTCTACTTCACGCTCGTGGTGCACCTGCCCGCCGCGCAGGTCGGTGTCGGCCTCACGGTCGCCGGGCTCGTCGGGCTCCTTGCCGGGATCCCGGCCGGGAACCTCGCCGACCGGTGCGGGCCGCGTACGGTCTCGCTGGTGGCCCACACCCTCCAGGCCGTGACGATGGCCGCGTTCGTCCTCATCGACGACTGGGTCACGTTCACGATCATCGCCACCCTGGACCGGCTGGCCGCGACGGCGGGCGGCGCCGCGGGCGGTGCGCTCATCGCCCGCGCCGGCGGCGAACGGCCGGCCGCCTTCAGGGCGAGGCTCCGTACGTTCGTCAACCTCGGCGTGGTCCTGGGCACCCTCGGGGCCGCCTTCGCCGTCTCGGTCGACACCCGCGCGGCGTACACCGTGCTCATCCTCGCCAACGCCGCCAGCTTCGCCGTCGCCGGCCTGATCGCCCTCGTCGGCGTCCCGAACTACCGGCCCCTGCCCCGACCCGAGGAACACCACCGCTGGGCCGTCCTCGCCGACCGGCCGTACGTGACCTTCACCGCGCTCTACGGCGCCATGGGCCTGCAGTACCAGACCGTCTCCCTGCTCCTGCCGATCTGGCTCTCCGCCCACACCGACGCCCCCCGCTGGACCGTGGCGGCGGTCTACGCGGTCAACAGCGGGGTGTGCGTACTGTTCCAGAGCCGGATCGGCTCCCGTGTGGAGACGCCACGCCAGGGCGGCCGGGCGTTCCGTGTCGCCGGGCTGCTCTTCCTGGTCAGCTGCCCCCTGATGGCCCTGACGGCGGACGTCCCCGCCTGGGTCGCGCCCGCGCTCGCCGTCCTCGCCGTCTGCGTCCACAGCCTCGGAGAGGTGTGGGAGTCCTCGGGCGGCTACGCGCTCGCCTTCGATCTCGCCCCCGACCACGCCCAGGGGCAGTACCAGGGCTTCTTCGGCATCGGCTTCGCCGCAGGGCAGGCCCTGGCTCCGGTGGTCCTCACGACGGCCGTCCTCGGACTCGGCCACGCGGGCTGGCTGCTGCTCGGCGCGTTCTTCGCGGCCGTCGGCGCGGCGGGCCCGCCGGTGGCCGCCTGGGCGGAGCGCACCCGCCCGAAGGACAATCCATTCCCCCGTGACGCACGTACCCCTGAACAGGAATCCCTGTGAACAGGACCCCCTGCACCGGATGCCCGAGCGCTCCGTGAAAGGAGGAGCGATCATGAATCCCCTGAAGCGCGCAGCCCTCGCGGTGGGCTCCGCCGTCCTTCTGGCGGGCGCCGCGGGTGTCTCGGCGGCCCCCGCCTTCGCCGGCCAGCCCGACCAGTCCTGCGAAGAGCAGCCCGTCCGCCCCGGCCAGTCCCAGACCGCCCCCGGTTCCGCCTTCAACCCCGACGGCGTCTCCGGCACCCACTACGCGGGCGAACAGCCCCAGAACTCCGTCAACCCCCACTCCGTCTCCCAGTACGACGTGGCCTGCTTCCAGGTCTCGACGCACTGACCTCCCCCGTCCGGAGCGCGGGCGGGACACCGCCGGTGCGCGGGACGGTCGCACCGGCGGTCGTCCTTCCTAGCGGGCCCCGGCCCCCGCGTACTCCGCCGACGCCGACGCCGACGCCGACGCCGACGCCGACGCGAGCGTCCCGCCCGCGTGCTCCGTCGCCGCCACCGCGAGCGCCCGGATCAGCGGGTGCGGGACGGTGCCGTCGCCCGCCAGTTCCGGCTGGAAGAGGGTCGCCAGGAAGAAGGGGTGCGAGGGGAGTTCGGCGACGCGGATCCCGCCCTCCTCGTCCGCGCCCGTGAAACGGAGGCCGTGCGCCCGCAGGGCGTCCAGGTGACGGGTGTCGAAGCCGTAGTTGCAGTGGTACCGCTCCATCGTCCGCTCCGCGCCGAGCGCCTTCTCCGCGAGCGAGCCGGGAGTGACCCGTACGACCCCCTCGTGACCCACGAGGGAGCAGGCGAGCGGCGCGATCAACAGGTCCTCCGGGTCCGCCGAAGGCTCGTTCTCGGCGTGCGCCGCCCGCTCCAGGCCGCAGACGTCCCGCGCGTACTCGATCAGGGCGTGCTGGAAGCCGGCGCAGGTGCCGAGGAACGGGATGCCGTCCTCACGGGCCGTGCGGATCGCCGCGAGCGCTCCCGCCTCGCTCGCGTACGGGCTGCCCGGTGTCACCCACACCGCGTCGAAGCCCTTCACCGCGCCCGGGGCCTCCGCGTCGCCCGTCGGGATCCAGTACGCGTCGAGGGCCAGGCCGTCGCGTTCGGCGAGGGCGTCCAGGAGGAGCGGGATGCGGACGTGCGAGCGGACGTGCGGGGAGCGGTCGCCGACCAGGGCGATCCGGGGGGTGTGCGTCGGTGAGTTCATGGTGGCCATGCTGGGCGGGCGGCCCCGTTCACGTCCAACGATGATTCCTGCACCTTCCATCACGGACGCTTATCCCCACCCCGCTAGGGTGGCCGTATGACGAACGATCACGACTGGGAGTCCCGCGTCACCGCGCTCTGGGAGCGCCTCGACGACCTGGAGCCCGCCGACTTCCGCGCCCGCGTCGCCGCCCTCGCCGCCGAGCTGCCCGAGGACGAGCCCGCCGCCGTCTTCGAGCTGGGCGCCGCCCACGACTCCACCGGCATGCCCGAGGAGGCCGTCGTCCACTACGAGCGCGCCCTCGACCTCGGCCTCACCGGACTGCGCCGCCGCCGGGCCGTCATCCAGCTCGCCAGCAGCCTGCGCAACCTCGGCCGCCCCGACCGCAGCGTCGAACTCCTCACCGCCGAGCGGGCCGTCCCCGCCGACCGACTCGACGCCGACGAGCAGGCCCTCTCCGGCGCCGTCGACGCCTTCCTCGCCCTCGCCCTCGCCGACACCGGCCGCGACCGCGAGGCCGCCTCCCTCGCCCTCGGCGCCCTCGCGCCCCTGCTGCCCCGCTACAACCGCTCCCTCGCGTACTACGCCAAGGACCTCCTGAAGACCCCCTTCGGGTCCTGACCGCCGTATGGACCCGCACCTCCTCCGCACGTACGTCACCGTCGTCCGGCTCGCCTCCTTCTCCGAGGCCGCCCGCGACCTCGGCTACACCCAGTCAGCCGTCTCCCAGCACATCGCCGCCCTGGAGACCGACCTCGGGATGCCCCTGCTCACCCGGCGGCCCGTCGCCCCCACCCCGGCCGGGGAACGGCTCCTCGAACACGCCGGGGCGCTGCTGCTCCGCCTCGACGCGGCCCGCGCCGACCTCGACCGGTTCGCCGCCGCGCCCCGCGCG
>NZ_MWIG01000790.1:0-2823 GCF_002156145.1 Streptomyces sp. NRRL B-24572
CGGCCTGCGCGGTGCCGGTGAGCCAGAAGGCGGCGCCGCCGACGACGGCCGCCGTGACGACCGCTCCGACGGCCTTGGTCCGGGTGCTCGTCCTGCGCCGGTGCGAACTGCTGCCCATGGCGTGCCTGCCTCTGTGTGCCGGGGGTGGGGGTGGGGTGCGGCAGCACGCTAGCGAGCGGGAAACGGACAAATGCCCAGGAGAGGGCCGGGGTTGGGATTCTTAGGGTCCGCTTAAGGAAGGCATCGGAACGACGAAAGGTTGGAGGCGGAAGGCCGGGCTCGGAGGGCAGGGTACGGAGGGCCGGAAGCGTCGGGCTCGGAGGGCTGGACGCGAAGGACCGCGTGCGAAGGACCGGTCGCGTCACGCCTTGCGGCGGCGGCCGCGACGGCCTCCGCCGCCGCCCGTACCGGCTCCGCGTCCGTCGAGGCTGATCCAGATCCGTACCTCGGTGCCGCCGAGGACCGAGTGGCCGATGCGGACGTCGCCGCCCGTCGACTCGGCCATGCGGCGCACGATGTCGAGGCCGAGGCCGGTGGAGCCGTCGCGCCCGCTGCCCGCGCCCCGGGCGAGCGCGGCGGCGGGGTCGGCGATGCCGGGGCCCGCGTCGGAGACGAGGAGGATGACGGCGTCCTCGCCGTTGTGGACGTCGAGGGAGAAGGCCGTGCCCTCGGGGGTGTGGCGGAAGACGTTGCCGAGGAGGGCGTCGAGGGCGGCGACGAGCTCGGGGCGTGCGACGGGGATGCGGACGGGGCGCTCGACGCCCGCGACCCGTACCCGGCGGCCTTCGTCCTCGGCGAGCGCCGACCAGAACTCCATCCGCTCGCGGACCACTTCGGCGGCGTCGCAGCCGGCGCCGGGCCCGGTCGCCTGGGTCTGCGGCTTCGCCTCGCGGGCGGTGCGGATGATGATGTCGACCTCGCGCTCCAGCTGTTCGACGGCCGCGCGGGTCTGCTCGGCGGCCGGTCCCGAGCCGAGGGAGGCCGCGTTGAGCCGGAGGACGGTCAGCGGGGTGCGGAGCCGGTGGGAGAGGTCGGCGGCCAGTTCGCGTTCGTTGGCGAGGAGCTGGACGACCTGGTCGGCCATCGAGTTGAAGGCGACGGCGGCCGACTTGAGCTCGGGCGGCCCCTCCTCGGGGACGCGCGCGCCGAGCCTGCCCTCGCCGAGGTCGTGGGCGGCGCCCGCGAGCCGCTGGGCGGGCCGGACCATGCGGACGCCGAGGCGGTCGGCGACGGCGACGGAGCCGACGATCAGGGCGAGGCCGACGCCGGCGAGGACGAGCCAGGCGGTGGCGACGCCGTTGCTGACCTCGCCCTCGGGGACGAAGAGCTCGACGACGGCGACCTGGGCGCTGCTGAGCGCGGTGGGCTGGAGCAGCGCGAAGCCGCCGGGGACCTCGGCGATGGAGGCGCGGCCGAGGCTGCGGGTGGCGGCAAGCTCCGCCGGGTCGGCCCGGCCGGTGCCGATCTCCAGGGCGGTGCCGCCGGGTTCGGCGGCGGGGACGTGGATGGCGAGCCGGCCGGCGGCGCCGTCCTCGGAGGTGGCGACGGCCTTGTCGAGTTGCTCGCGGTCGGTGGTGATCGCGAGGACGGGGGCGAATCCGGCGGCCCGCCGTTCGGCGTTGGAGAAGGCCCGGTCGCGGGCCATCTCCTTGACGACGAGCCCGAGGGGGACGGCGAAGGCGAAGACGACCATGGCGGTGACGGCGAGTGACACCTTGACGAGCGCCCACCTCACGGCTGCGTACCCGGTTCCTGCTCCCGGGGCGGCTCCAGCTTCACGCCCACCCCGCGCAGGGTGTGCAGATAGCGGGGCCGTGCGGCCGTTTCGCCCAGTTTCCGCCGCAGCCACGACAGGTGTACGTCGATGGTCTGGTCGTCGCCGTACGACTGCTGCCAGACCTCGGCGAGCAGCTCCTTGCGCGGGACGACGACGCCGGGCCGTCCGGCGAGGAAGGCGAGGAGGTCGAACTCGCGCCGGGTCAGGTCGAGGGGCGTCCCGTCGAGCTCCGCCTGACGGCGCAGCGGGTCGACGGTGAGCCCGCCGACCCGGATGGCCCGGGACGGCGGCTGCTCGCCCGCGGCGGCCCGGGAGCGGCGTAGGACGGCGGCCATCCTGGCCGTGAGGTGGTCGACGGAGAAGGGCTTCACGAGGTAGTCGTCGGCCCCGGCGTGCAGGAGCCGTACGATCTCGGCCTCGTCGTCCCGGGCGGTCGCGATGATCACCGGGACGTCGGTGATCCCGCGCAGCATCTTGAGCGCCTCGGATCCGTCGAGATCGGGCAGACCGAGGTCCAGGATCACGACGTCGAAGCGGAAATGGGCGACCTCGCGCAACGCCTCCAGGGCCGTGCCGACGCTCCGTACGGTGTGGGAGGCCTCGGTCAGCTGCCGGATGAGGGCGGAGCGCACGAACTGGTCGTCCTCGACCACGAGCACACTTGCCATGGGCGGCACCGTACGCCATTCGGGTGAGGCCGCGAGCAGTGTCCACCCTCCGGTACGGACCTTCGTCCGGTGGTGCACTATGTCCCGGTGCGAAGAGGACTCGTTCACGCCCTGGCCTGGTCGCTCGCCACCGGTGCGGCGGTCACCCTGTCCTGGTGGGGAGTGCACACGGTGCTGTCCGGCACGGTGTACGACCCGCCGCGCGCGCTGCCCCTCCCGGCCGGCGGCACCATCGGTGCGCCCGCGTCCGGCGACGATCCGCAGACCTCCTCCACCCTGAGCCCCGCGACCGCCCCGCCGTCCGCGCCCGCCGCTCCGAAGTCCACGCCGAGCGAGGCCCGTACGCCCCCGACGACCCCGCCCGCGACCCCTTCGCAC
>NZ_MWIG01000791.1:0-219 GCF_002156145.1 Streptomyces sp. NRRL B-24572
GCCCCGTACATCCCGCAGCAGCAGGTGGCCCCGCGCGGCTACCCGGGCAGCCCGTACCCGCAGCAGCCCCGCCCGGCCGCCACCGGCTACGAGGCGATGCGTCCGGCGGCCCCGCGGCCCGCGCCGGTCCCGGCCCCCGCGCCGTACGACGACCCGTACAACCGCCCCTACCAGGGCGGAGGTTACTGACCGGCTCGCCCCCCGGCCCCCACCGGGGCC
>NZ_MWIG01000791.1:305-4615 GCF_002156145.1 Streptomyces sp. NRRL B-24572
CTGCCGGGCGGCGGGGTCTCCCTGTCCGCCCCCGGTCACCCCACGCTGGAGGTCGGGGTACCGACGCCCCCGCCTGCCACGCCCACGGTCACGGTGGAGATCTTCGGCAAGTTCGTGGAGGCGGTACCGGCCGGCCCCGAAGCCGCCGCCTGGTTCTCGGCGTACCTGGAGAGCGACGTACGCCTCGTGCACATGGACGCGCCCGAGCACCGCCGGCCGGTCGACCCCGACTACGCGCTGCCCGGCGAGACCGTGAGCTTCGCGGACGGCTATCCGCTGCTCGTCGCCACCACCGCCTCGCTCGACGCCCTCAACTCCCTGATCGCCCAGGGCGACCACGCCGACGAGGGCCCCCTGCCGATGAACCGTTTCCGCCCGAACCTGGTCGTCGAGGGCACCGCTCCCTGGGCGGAGGACGGCTGGAAGCGGCTCGCGGTCGGAGAGGTCACCTTCCGCGTCGCCAGGCCCTGCGGGCGCTGCGTCGTCACCACGACGAACCAGCTCACCGCCGAGCGGGGCAAGGAGCCGCTGCGCACCCTCGCCCGGCACCGCACCAGCGAGGGCAAGGTCATCTTCGGGCAGAACCTCGTCCCCGAGCACACCGGCACGGTCCGGGTCGGCGACGCCGTGAAGATCCTGGACTGAGGACGGCCCGGGTGATTCGCCCGGGGGATCCGCCCAGAGGGTTCACCCGGAGAGTTCGCATCACACTTCGCCCGGCCGACAGGCGGGGAACCCGCGCCCGGGGCACACTCGTTGGAGCAGTGGTGAACGAGGAGTGGTGAACAACTAGGGGGTCCACACGTGCGCGCAGCCACCGGACTCTGGCGCTGGCGGCACAATCCCCTGCGCCGGACCACCGATCTCGTCGAGGCGTGGGTCGCCTTCGCGGCGGCCGTACTGCTCTGCCTCGCCGTGCCCCTGACCGGCTGGGCGGCCGGCACGTCGGCGTACGGCTCGCTGTCCCGCGCGGTCCGCACCCAGCAGGAGCAGCGGGTGGCGACGACGGCCCGGGTGGTGCGGCTCGCCGACGGGCCCGTGAGCGGCCCCAAGTCCGTCGAGACCGCCGGGGAGGAGCGGCTGCGGCGCTCCGTGGTGGCCCGCTGGACCGCGCCGAACGGCTCGGCGCGCACGGGGACGGTGGCGACGGCCCGGCAGCACTCCGCGCCCGGCGCCTCCTTCCGGCTCTGGACGGACCGGGACGGGCGGCCGGTGGCGCCGCCGATGCAGACGGGGACGGCCCGCGCGCACGCGGTCATCGCCGGCCTGACGGCCGCGCTGCTCGTCGGCCTCCTGGTGGAGCTCGTCCGCCGCCTCGCCGTCCGCAGACTGGTGGTCCGGCGGTACGCGCGCCTCGACCGCGCGTGGGCGGCGGCGGGCCCCGACTGGGGCCGTACGGGCACGGGAAGCTGACCTCGGCGGCGCGTTCGAGTTCGATCGCTACCCGATCGAGGTCGACCGCTCCGGACCGGCGCTGACGCCTGCCCGTTGGCCGTCGGCCTCCGGTACGGGCGGGGGCCGGTGACCCGTCAACCCGGCGGCGCCGCGCGCGCTACGGTGGGGCATCGGATCAGCGGCGAGGCATGAGGCGGGGGCAGGGCACACCCATGGCACAGGGCACGGTCCAGGTGACGCACACCGGCACATCGCGGTGGCGGCGCCGCACGGGTGAGTACCCCTCTCTCGCCGCCGCCCTGGAGGCCGCAGGCGACGGGGACGTGCTCACCGTCGCGCCCGGCACCTACCGGGAGAACCTCGTGATCCGGCGGGCCGTCACCCTGCGCGGCCCCGAGGGCGGGGTCGGCTCGGTGCGGATCGCGCCCCCGGACGGGGTGCCGCTGACCCTGCGCGCCTCCGTCACCGTGCAGGACCTGCACATCGAGGGGCAGGACGTGGCCGCGCCCGCGCTGCTCGTCGAGGACGGCACGCCCGAACTGCTCGACCTGAGGATCATGACCCGCTCGGCCGCCGGGATCGAGGTGCGGGGCGCCGCCCGGCCGNNCGGCCGGGGTCGGCATCGCCGTGCTCGACGGCGCGGGCGGGGTGTTCGAGGAGTGCGAGGTGGTCTCCGCCGGGCAGGCGGGCGTCTCGGTGCGCGGCGGGGCGCATCCGCGTCTGGAACGCTGCCGGGTGCACCACGCCTCCGGCGCGGGGATCGCCGTGACCGGCGAGGGCAGCGGCCTGGAGGGCGTCGGCTGCGAGGTGTACGAGATCAAGGGCGCCGGTCTGCAGATCGCGTCCCGCGCCGCCGCCCACCTCACCGACTCCTCGGTGCACCGCACCTCGGCGGACGGCATCACGCTCGACACGGACGCGGTGCTCACGCTCTCGGACTGCGACATCCACGACGTCCCGGAGAACGCGGTCGACCTGCGCTCGCGCTCGGTCCTGACGCTGACCCGGTCGACCGTCCGCCGCTTCGGGCGCAACGGCCTTTCGGTGTGGGACCCGGGGACGCGGGTGGACGCCAACCAGTGCGAGATCCACGACAGTACGGGCGACTACCCGGCGGTGTGGGTGAGCGACGGGGCGACCGCCGTCCTGGACGCCTGCCGGGTGCACGACGTGCCGGACGCGCTGTTCGTCCTCGACCGGGGCTCGCGCGTGGACGTCGTCGACAGCGATCTGACGCAGGTGCGGAACACGGCGGTGTCGGTGAGCGACGGGGCCACCGCCCAGCTCGACGACTGCCGCATCCGGGAGGCCTCCACGGGCGCCTGGTTCCGGGACCACGGCAGCGGCGGCACCCTCGGCGGCTGCACGATCGACTCCGTGCAGACCGGGGTCATCGTCACCA
Organism: Streptomyces sp. NRRL B-24572; assembly: GCF_002156145.1. Taxonomy (NCBI): domain Bacteria; kingdom Bacillati; phylum Actinomycetota; class Actinomycetes; order Kitasatosporales; family Streptomycetaceae; genus Streptomyces; species Streptomyces sp. NRRL B-24572. The sequence goes on from NZ_MWIG01000791.1 coordinate 3,103, forward strand.
AGGGCGCCGATCCCACGATCGACCGGTGCACGGTCACCTCGCCCGCCGAGGCCGGTTTCTACGTGTCGGCCGAGGGCCGCGGCTCCTTCCACGGCTGCCGGGTGACGGGCAGCGGCGGCTACGGCTTCCACGTCACGGACGGCTGCCGGACCACCCTGCGCAAGTGCCGTACGGAGCGGTGCGCGCGCGGCGGTTACGAGTTCCCGGAGGAGGGCGCGAGCGCCGAGGACTGCACCAGCGACGAGAGCGCGGTCCGCTCCTCCGTGCCCGACGGCGGCACGGTCCTGACGGCCGCCCAGTCGACGGGCCTGCTCGGCACGGTGCCCGCGCCGCGCGCCCCGGTGGCCGTGCCGCCGGCGCCCGAGCCCGCGCCGGAGGCCCGCTCCTCGCAGGACGTACTGGGCGAACTGGACGCCCTGGTGGGCCTGGAGAGCGTCAAGCTGGAGGTGCGGACCCTCACCAACATGATCGAGGTGGGGCGCAGGCGCCAGGAGGCGGGACTCAAGGCGGCCTCGGTCCGCCGCCATCTGGTCTTCACGGGCAACCCGGGCACGGGCAAGACGACGGTGGCCCGGTTGTACGGCGAGATCCTCGCCTCGCTCGGGGTGCTGGAGCGCGGACACCTGGTGGAGGTCTCCCGGGTGGACCTGGTCGGCGAGCACATCGGCTCGACGGCGATCCGCACGCAGGAGGCCTTCGACCGGGCGCGCGGCGGAGTCCTCTTCGTCGACGAGGCGTACGCCCTTTCGCCGGAGGACTCGGGGCGGGACTTCGGCCGTGAGGCGATCGACACCCTGGTGAAGCTGATGGAGGACCACCGGGACGCGGTGGTGGTCATCGTCGCCGGGTACACGGCGGAGATGGAGCGCTTCCTCACCGTCAACCCGGGTGTGGCCTCGCGTTTCTCACGGACCATCACCTTCGGCGACTACACGCCGGAGGAACTCCTCCGGATCGTCGGCCAGCAGGCGGACGAGCACGAGTACCGGCTCGCCCCGGGCACGGACGAGGCACTGCTCGCGTACTTCGAGAAGCTCCCCAAGGGCCCGGCGTTCGGCAACGGCCGCACGGCGCGGGGGACCTTCGAGTCGATGGTGGAGCGGCACGCGGGCCGGGTCGCCGCGCTCGCCGACGCGAGCACGGACGACCTGACCCTGCTCTACCCGGAGGACATCCCCGACATCCCCTGATCCAGCGGCGGTTGCTCCAGGGGCGATTCGGTCCGCTGGAGGGGGAAGGCCGGCGGCAGCCGGTCGAGGAGTCCGGAGCGGCACCGGGCGAACGCCGGGTCGGCCTGGTAGTCGGAGTGGCCGAGGATCGGTTCGGGCAGCGGGTGCCGGCGGGTGCGGCCGTACGCCACGGGGTCGAGCAGCACCGCCGCGTCCACGGCCGGGCGGCCGTCCTCGGCGGGGACCCTGACGGGGCCCCCGATGGGGTCGGTGGCCCGGTACAGATTGCTCCAGCAGTGCACCGTACGGTTCAGGGCGCGCAGCGCCTCGGGGCCGAAGTAGGC
>NZ_MWIG01000792.1:0-8347 GCF_002156145.1 Streptomyces sp. NRRL B-24572
AGCTGCGGCTGGACGGGCCCGGCCCGCAGATCCCGCGACAAGGCCCGCTCGGACGCGGCGGAACACCTCCGTACAGCAGTTCCCGGCTAGGGCCCGTCCAGCCGCAGCTGCACCGTGCCAGCGCGAACGAGCCGCGCTCCGTCGTCGTCGTGGTGTGGGGGGATCCCTGCGCGTGCACCCCACCACCGTACTGCGCGTGACGGCACGCCCCCACCGTCGTTATGCGGATCGGGTGTTCCCGGGCCCGAGGGCGCCGGGGAAGGCCGGGTCCCGGGCAAACAGCGGTGAGGCGTTGGGGGTTGGCAGACGATGGTGGTCCAGGGGTACGGGCGTCCGCACGGTCGTGGTCGCGGGGCGTTCGCCGTCACCGCCGTCCTGGTCGGCTCCCTCGTCGGGCCCACCGCGCTCTCCGGGTGCGCCGCCCCCGACGACCCCAAGTCGACGGTCGACCCCGCCCTCGCCGTACGGAACGCCGCCGACGCCCTGGCGAAGGCCGGCACCTCCAAGGCCAGCACCTCCATGGAGATGGCCTCCGGCGGGACCCGGGTCACCATCCGGGGCGAGGGCGGCTACGACTTCCGGCGCCGCACCGGCCGCCTCCAGGTGCTGCTGCCGAAGGACCCGGCCGGGACGAGCGAACACCGGCCGATCACCGAGCTCCTCACCCCCGGCGCGCTCTACATGAAGAACCGCGGCGCCGGCGTCCCCGCCGACAAGTGGGTACGGGTGGACACCACGACCCTCGACGACGGGAACCTCGTCACCAACGGCGCCACCGACCCGGCCGCCGCGGCCGAGCTGCTGCGGGGCGCCCGCGAGGTCACGTACCTCGGCGAGGTCGAGCTGGCGGGGGTGAAAGTCAGCCACTACCGCGGCGTCGCCGACATCGCGCACGCCGCCCGGGTCGCCTCGCCGCAGCTGCGCGGGGCGCTCGCCGCGGCGGCGAAAGGGTTCGCCAAGGACACCGTGCCCTTCGACGCGTACCTCGACGGGGAGGGGCGGCTGCGGAAGGTGCGCCACCAGTTCAGCTTCAGCAACCAGGGCCGGACGGTCGCGGTCGCCTCGACGACCCTGCTGTACGGCTTCGGGGCCCCCGTCGAGGTGACGCTGCCGGACCGCCGGGACATCTACGCCGGGAAGATCAAGGCCTGACCCGGTGCGGTGGCGGTCCGGACCATCGGCAAATGGTCCGGACGTGTCATGCGCGGCGCGTGGCCCCGTACCTACGCTGGGAGACCGCTGGGAGACCGACGCCGGCAGGAAGAGGTGGATGCGCGTGGCCCCGCCCGGTACAGCAACCGTTCCCGCAGACCCGGACTGCGTCGCCCTCGCCGAGATCGAGCTCTGCGGCGAGCTGATCATCGCGGCATCGGCCGCGGACGGGGAACGGCTCAGCGCCGATCGGATCGACGAGGTGCTGCGGGTGGCGGCGGAGCGGGCCGTGAAGGACTTCTGACGGCCGGGCGGCACGAGGGCCTCTCGCGGTCGCGCGGGACCCTCGGCGGTGCCGCCCCGCCCGTACCGCTCAGGTGCGCATCATGCGGGCGATGGCCTTCGTGGCCTCCTCGACCTTCTCGTCGATGCCCGAGCCGGTGGCCGCCGCGTCCGCGACGCAGTGCCGCAGGTGCTCCTCCAGGAGCTGGAGGGCGAAGGACTGGAGCGCCTTCGTCGAGGCGGAGACCTGCGTGAGTATGTCGATGCAGTAGACGTCCTCGTCGACCATCCGCTGGAGACCGCGGATCTGGCCCTCGATCCGGCGGAGCCGCTTGAGGTGCTCGTCCTTCTGCTTGTGGTAGCCGTGCACACCGTGCGCGTGGTCGGCGTGTGCGTGGTCGGCCGCCTCGACGGCCTCGACGGCCTCGGGGGTGACCTGGTCCGTCTCGGTGGTCGTCATCGCGTCCTCCCGTTGTCCATTAAGGGGGTGTATACCCCTCGTGGGTATATGGTACCGATCCCCGCCGATCCGGGCGGGGGCCCGCTGCAGTTCACTGTGCCTGATGGGCGACACTGAGATACGCCGGTTAGCCGTGGCCGGATGATGCGCCTAGCATCAGCCTGACCGAAACCCAGCACACCCGAGGACCTCACGTGCGATTTCGTCTGACCCCCAGGGAGACGAGCTTCTACGACATGTTCGCCGCGTCCGCGGACAACATCGTCACGGGCTCCAAGCTCCTGATGGAACTGCTCGGAGCGGAGCCTTCCGCCCGGGCCGAGATCGCGGAGCGGATGCGGGCAGCGGAGCACGCCGGTGACGACGCCACCCACGCGATCTTCCACCAGCTGAATTCCTCCTTCATCACACCCTTCGACCGCGAGGACATCTACTCCCTCGCTTCGTCCCTCGACGACATCATGGACTTCATGGAGGAGGCCGTCGACCTGGTCGTCCTCTACAACATCGAAGAGCTCCCCAAGGGTGTCGAGCAGCAGATCGAGGTCCTGGCCCGGGCGGCGGAACTGACCGCCGAGGCCATGCCGAACCTGCGGACGATGTCGAACCTCACCGAGTACTGGATCGAGGTCAACCGTCTCGAGAACCAGGCGGACCAGATCCACCGCAAGCTGCTCGCCCACCTCTTCAACGGCAAGTACGACGCCATCGAGGTGCTGAAGCTCAAGCAGGTCGTGGATGTGCTGGAAGAGGCGGCCGACGCCTTCGAGCACGTGGCCAACACGGTGGAGACCATCGCGGTCAAGGAGTCCTGAGCTTCGTGGACACCTTCGCTCTGATCGTGACCATCGGTGTCGCGCTCGGCTTCACGTATACGAACGGCTTCCACGATTCCGCCAACGCCATCGCCACCTCGGTGTCGACCCGGGCGCTGACCCCCCGGGCGGCGCTGGCGATGGCGGCCGTCATGAACCTCGCCGGTGCCTTCCTCGGCAGCGGTGTCGCGCACACCGTCAGCAAGGGTCTGATCGAGACTCCGACGGGCAACTCGGGGATGGGCATCCTCTTCGCCGCGCTGCTCGGCGCGATCGTCTGGAACCTCGTCACCTGGTACTTCGGGCTTCCCTCGTCCTCCTCGCACGCGCTCTTCGGCGGCATGGTGGGCGCGGCGCTCGCGGGTGGCACGCAGGTCATCTGGTCGGGCGTCCTCGAGAAGGTCGTCATCCCGATGTTCCTCTCGCCGGTCGTCGGCCTCATCGCCGGTTACCTGGTGATGACCGCGATCCTGTGGATGTTCCGCAAGGCGAACCCGCACAAGGCCAAGCGCGGCTTCCGCATCGCGCAGACCGTCTCGGCGGCCGGCATGGCGCTCGGCCACGGCCTCCAGGACGCCCAGAAGACCATGGGCATCGTGGTGATGGCCCTGGTCATCGGTGACGTGCAGAGCGCCGACGCGCCGATCCCGGTGTGGGTGAAGCTCGCCTGCGCCATCATGCTCTCGCTCGGTACGTACGCGGGTGGCTGGCGCATCATGCGGACCCTCGGCCGCAAGATCATCGAGCTGGACCCGCCGCAGGGCTTCGCGGCGGAGACGACCGGCGCGTCGATCATGTTCCTGACGGCGTTCGTCTTCAAGGCGCCGATCTCGACGACGCACGTCATCACCTCCGCGATCATGGGCGTCGGTGCGACGAAGCGCGTCAACGCGGTCCGGTGGGGTGTCGCCAAGAACATCGTCCTGGGCTGGTTCATCACGATGCCGGCGGCGGGGATCGTCGCCGCGGTGAGCTACTACGTGATCAAGCTGATCTTCGGGTGATGGGCGGCGGCAACCGGTGTTGCCGGGGGTCCGGGGGTCGTCCCCCGGGGGATGCGGTATCACGATGCCGGCGGCGGGGATCGTCGCCGCGGTGAGCTACTACGTGATCAAGCTGATCTTCGGGTAGGACCTCGCGAAAGTGGTTGGGCCCGGCTCCCCTGTGGGGGAGCCGGGCCCTCGTCATTACGGTGGCACCGCCATGCAGCACCGTAAGACGGTCTTTATCCGAAGCGGCCGGAGATGTAGTCCTCGGTCGCCTGGACGCTCGGGTTGGAGAAGATGCGCTCGGTGTCGTCCAGCTCGATCAGCTTGCCGGGCTGGCCGACGCCCGCCAGGTTGAAGAAGGCCGTGCGGTCCGAGACGCGGGCGGCCTGCTGCATGTTGTGCGTCACGATGACGATCGTGAAGCGCTCCTTCAGCTCGCCGATGAGGTCCTCGATGGCGAGGGTGGAGATCGGGTCGAGGGCCGAGCAGGGCTCGTCCATGAGCAGGACGTCCGGCTCGACGGCGATGGCGCGGGCGATGCACAGACGCTGCTGCTGGCCGCCGGAGAGGCCGGAACCCGGCTTGTTGAGGCGGTCCTTGACCTCGTTCCAGAGGTTGGCGCCCTTGAGGGACCGCTCGACGATGTCGTTCAGCTGGGACTTCTTGTACGAGCCGTTGAGGCGCAGGCCCGCCGCCACGTTGTCGAAGATCGACATGGTGGGGAAGGGGTTCGGGCGCTGGAAGACCATGCCGACCGTGCGGCGCACGGCGACGGGGTCGACACCGGCCCCGTACAGGTTCTCGTCGTCGAGCATCACCTTGCCCTCGACGCGGCCGCCGGGGGTGACCTCGTGCATGCGGTTCAGGGTGCGCAGGAAGGTGGACTTGCCGCAGCCGGAGGGGCCGATGAAGGCCGTCACGGAGCGGGGCTCGACGGTCATCGAGATGTCGTCGATCGCCTTGTGGGCGCCGTAGTAGGCGGAGAGGCCGCTGACGTCGATTCGCTTGGCCATGTGAATCACTTCCAATGTGCCGCGGTCAGCGGCCGGTCTTCGGGGCCTTCCAGCGGGCGATGCCGCGGGCCACCAGGTTGAGGATCATGACGAAGGCGATCAGGACGAGCGCGGCGGCCCAGGCGCGGGCCACGGCGGCGTCGGTGCCGACCGCGTACTGCTCGTACACGTAGAGCGGCAGGGAGGACTGGGCGCCTTCGAAGGGGTTCGGGTTGATGAGCTTCGTGCCGAACACGAGGAGGAGGACCGGGGCCGTCTCACCGGTGATGCGGGCGACCGCGAGCATGACGCCCGTGGTGATGCCGCCGATCGCGGTGGGCAGGACCACCTTCAGGATGGTGCGCCACTTGGGGATGCCGAGGGCGAGGGAGGCCTCGCGGAGCTCGTTCGGGACGAGCTTGAGCATCTCCTCGGTGGAGCGGACCACGACCGGCATCATCAGGATGGCGAGGGCCATCGCGCCGGCGAAACCGGAGGGGCCGAAGCCCAGGATCAGGTTCCAGGTGGCGAGGATGAAGAGGCCGGCGACGATCGACGGGATGCCCGTCATGACGTCGACGAAGAAGGTGACGGCCTTGGCGAGCTTGCCGCCGGTGGCGTACTCGACGAGGTAGACGGCGGTCAGCAGGCCGATCGGCGCGGCGATCAGGGTGGCGATGCCGACCTGCTCGATGGTGCCGAGCAGCGCGTGGTAGACGCCGCCGCCCTCCTCGGCGTCGAGGACGCCGTTCATCGAGTGGGTCAGGAAGTACGGGCTGAGGGCTTCGAGGCCCTTGCTGATCGTGACCCAGGCGAGGGAGAGCAGCGGGACGACGGCGAGGACGAAGCAGACCCAGACGAGGCTGGTGGCGACGCGGTCCTTGGCCTGGCGGCGGCCCTCGACCTTGGTGGTGAGGGCGTACGTGACGAGGACGAAGAGCAGCGCGGCGATCAGGCCCCACTGGACCTTGCTGTGCCAGCCGGCGGCGAGGCCGATGCCGACGGCCGCGGCGATGGATCCGGCGGCGACGGCGGCCGGGGTCCAGCGGGGCAGCCGGGCGTGGGAGAGAGGCGCGCGGTGCGGGGTGGCCGCGACCGGACGTTCCTGTATGGCGTGGCTCATGCCGCGGCCCCCGAGTACTCCTTGCGGCGGCCGATGATCCAGCGTGCGGCGCCGTTGACCAGCAGGGTGATGACGAAGAGGACGAGACCGGAGGCGATCAGCGCGTCCCGGCCGAACCCGTCGGCCTCGTTGAACTTGGCGGCGATGTTCTGCGCGAAGGTGCCGCCGCCCGGGTCGAGCAGGTGGCCCGAGAGGACGAAGCTGGGGGAGAGGACCACGGCGACGGCCATGGTCTCGCCGAGTGCGCGGCCGAGGCCCAGCATGGAGGCGGAGATGATGCCGGAGCGGCCGAAGGGCAGCACCGACATGCGGATGACCTCCCAGCGCGTGGCGCCGAGGGCGAGGGCGGCTTCCTCGTGCATCTTCGGGACCTGGAGGAAGACCTCGCGGGTCACGTTGGTGATGATCGGAAGGATCATGATCGCCAGGAGGATGCCCACGGTGAAGAGGTTGCGGGCGACGCCGTCCTGGGACTTGTCGAAGATGTACGTCCAGCCGAAGTACTGGTCGAGCCACTTGTTGAGGCCGTCCAGGTACGGGACGAGGAAGATCGCGCCCCAGAGGCCGTAGATGATGCTGGGCACGGCGGCGAGCAGGTCGACGACGTACGCGAGCGGCTTGGCCAGCTTGCGCGGGGCGTAGTGCGAGATGAAGAGGGCGATCCCGATCGCGACGGGCACGGCGATGAGCATCGCGATGACCGAGGAGACGAGGGTGCCGAAGGCGAGGACGGCGATGCCGAAGACCGGCGGGTTGTTCGCCGGGTTCCACTCGAAGGTGGTGAAGAAGTTCGTGCTGTCCTTCGAGATGGCGAGGGCGGCACGGTAGGTCAGGAAGACCGCGATCGCGGCCATGATCACGAGGAGGGTGATGCCGGAGCCGCGGGACAGGCCGCTGAAGATGCGGTCCCCGGGGCGGGTCGCGCTCTTGGCGCTCCGGCTCCTCTGTATGTCAGGTGTGGTGGTAGCCATCTGTTCTTCTCCGGTCTGCGGGTCCCGTACGTCCCTTGCGGGGTGACGGGGCCCTGGCGGCGGTGCACCGGATGCCGGGACCGGCCCCTTCACGCGAGGTGAGGGGCCGGGCCCGGCCGGGGGTCAGGACAGGGTCGGGACGATCGCGCGGACCTTGGCCGCGATCTCGGCCGGGAGCGGGGCGTAGCCGGCGTCGGAGAGGACCTTCTGGCCCTCCTCGCTGGCGGTGTAGGTGAGGAAGGCCTTCAGGGTCGGCAGGGTGTCCGCCTTGTTGCCCTTGTCGCAGGCGATCTCGTACGTGACCAGGGTGATCGGGTACGCGCCCTCGGCCTTGGTGGTGTAGTCGAGGGAGAGGGCCAGGTCGCTGCCGGTGCCCTTGATCTTGGCGGCGGCGATGGCCTTCGAGGCGTTCTCCGTGGAGGCGGCGACCGGGGCGGAGGCGCCGGTGTTGATGCTGACCGTGGAGATCTTGTTGGCCGTGGCGTAGGAGAGCTCGAAGTAGCCGATGGAGCCCTCGGCGTCCTTGACCGCGGTGGCGACACCGGAGGAGCCGTTGGCGGCCTGGCCGTTCGGGGCGGGCCACGACTTCGTCTTCGGGTCGTACTTCCAGTCGGCCGGGGCCGTGGCGGAGAGGTACTTGCCCAGGTTCTGCGTGGTGCCCGACTCGTCCGAGCGGTGGAAGGCCTGGATCGTGGTGTCGGGGAGCTTGGCGCCCGGGTTCAGCTTGACGATCGCCGGGTCGTTCCACTTGGTGATCTTCGTGTCGAAGATCTTGGCCAGCGTGGGGGCGTCGAGGACCAGGTTGTCCACGCCGTCCAGCTTATAGCCGATGGCGATGGGGCCGCCCACCATGGGGAGGTTGACGCCCTTGCCGCCCTTGCAGATCTTCTGCGACGCGGCGACCTCTTCGGGCTTCAGGGCGGAGTCGGAGCCGGCGAAGGTGACCTGGCCCTGGTTGAACTTGGTGATGCCGCCGCCGGAACCGATGGCCTGGTAGTTGACCTCGACGCCGGAGCACGCGGCCTGGAAGTTCTTGACCCACAGGTCCATGGCGTTCTTCTGCGCGCTGGAGCCGGCGGCGAGGATCTGGCCCTTGGCACCGTCGCACGCGATGTTCGACGCGGCGGCGGAGGTCTTGGTGCCGCCGTCCTTCGTCGGGGTCTCCGTGTTGTTGTCCGAGCCACACGCCGAGAGGACGAGCGCACCGGAGACGACGAGGGCACCGATCGCGGAGGCGCGAAGCCCGTTCTTACGCGAAAGCTTCACTTTCGGGTGTTTCCTTCCAGAAGCCGCCTTGTCGCGGACCGTGATGTCCTGACCGTTCTACGGCGGCGTGTGTCGGTTGGTCGGTGCGTCGCTGTGCTCCGTGCACCGTGTAAGGCCGAAATTAGGCAGAACAGGTGAAGCGGTCGGCGGGGGAGGGTGAACGGGAAGTGAACCGTGCCAGAAGGGCGGGTGCGGGCGCCTCGGGCGGCGGGCGGCGGGATCTTGGACCTCTGCCGGTGCGGGTGGCGCCTTTGCCCGGTGCGGGGCGAAAGCCCCGGGCGCGGGCCCACGCGGGGG
>NZ_MWIG01000793.1:0-1938 GCF_002156145.1 Streptomyces sp. NRRL B-24572
GTGCGGTCCTCGCGGCCTCGGCGGGTGGGACGCCCGAGGCCGTGAGACGGCACATCTCGTCGAGCACCGCGAGGTCCGCCGGGCTCCATCGCCGGTGCCGTCCGTCCGCGCGCACGGCCGGACCGATGCCGTACCGCTGGTCCCAGGAACGCACCGTGGTGGGAGAGACGCCCAGACGCCGTGCCACGGCACCGGTCGTGATCCCGTGAGCCGTATCGGACATGCCACCCACGATACGAGGTCCAGCCGATGCGGAAACGATGCGTGGAAGGGCGGTCCGCGGGCTGAGGGCTCTCAGCCCCGGTAGGGCACCCTGGCGATCTCCTCGATGCCGCCCAGGGTTCCCCACTCGTTCTTGCCGAGGCGGGTCAGCGGGCGCATCAGGGTCATCTCGGGGTGACCGTCGACCATGACCGACTCGTCGACCGCCGCGTGCACGACCCGGCCGAAGACGACCGTCGAGTCGCCGATCCGCAGCGTGCTGTGCAGCTCGCACTCCAGGGCCACGGGCGACTGGGCGACCCGCGGCGGCTTCACCCGCACGCTCGGCTCCCGCTCGATGCCGCAGGCGTCGAACTCGCTCACCCCGCGCGGGAAGTCCGTCGCCGTGGCGTTGATGCGCTCGAAGAGCCCCTCGGGGGCGAGGTTCACCACGAACTCCCCCGTCTCCTCCACGTTGCGCAGCGTGTCCTTGCGCCCGACCGAGGTGAACTGCACGACCGGCGGCGCCACCGAGGAGATGGTGAAGAAGGAGTGCGGGGCGAGGTTGTCCGTCCCGTCCGCCGAGGCCGTGGACACCCAGGCGATGGGCCGGGGCACGACGGTGGCGGTGAGGAGACGGTAGAAGGAGGTGCGGTCGGTCCGTTCGGGATCGATGTTCACGCGCATGGCCGCCAGTATGACCGGCCTCGTGCAGCCCCCTTGGCCCCCGGCCCCCGCTGACCGACACTGAGCCGATGACGCAGCGCGTGGATCTCGCGACCGTGATGGACCGATTCGCCCTCGACGACCTGGTCACCGGCTACGCGGCGGCCGTCGACGAGGGTGACTGGAGCGCCTACCGGGGTCTGTTCGCCCCGGACGGGCGGGCCGACTACCGCGGCTCGGGCGGGATCGAGGGGCCTGCGGCGGAGGTCGCCGAGTGGCTGGCCGAGACGCTGCCCCTCTTTCCCGTACGCCAGCACCTCATCGTGAACCGGCGGGTGCGGTTCACGGAGCCGGGCGGCTACCCGGAGACCGGGGACCGGGCGGACATCGGCGCCGACTACGTCAACCCGATGCGGTTCGCCTCCGGCGAGGACTTCGTCTGCGGCGGGCGGTACGCCTTCGCGGCGCGGCGCACCGCCGACGGCTGGCGGCTGACCTCGGTCGTCGTCGACGAACGATGGCGCCGCCACGGCTGACCCCTGATCACCCGAGCGTCACGGACACTTGAGGCATCGACGGGAGGCACGTCATGCGTGGTCCGTTCGTGATCCGCCGCCGCGGAGGCCGGGCCGACCGCTCCCCCGCTCCTCGGCGCGCCGGGCGCGGGGCCGCGCGCTCCCTGCTCGCCGCCGGCTGCGGCGCCCTGCCCGTGCTCGCCTTCCCGGCTCCCGGGCTCTGGCGGTGGGCCTATCTGGCGCTCGTCCCGTGGCTGCTGCTGATCCGTACGGCTCCGGGGGCCCGCCGTGCCGGTCTCGACGGCTGGTTCGGTGGCATCGGGTTCATGCTGGCGATGCACCACTGGCTGCTGCCGAGCCTTCATGTGTTCCTGCTCCCGCTCGCCGCGCTGCTCGGTCTGCTGTGGCTGCCCTGGGGGTGGCTGGTCAGGGCGATGCTCGGCGGGACCCCGTCGCCGGGGCGGGCGGCCATGGCGCTGCCGGCGGTGCCCTCGGGCTGGCTGCTGATCGAGCTGGCCCGTTCCTGGGAGGGGCTCGGCGGACCGTGGGGGCTGTC
>NZ_MWIG01000794.1:0-2748 GCF_002156145.1 Streptomyces sp. NRRL B-24572
TGTGGGCAATCGTCCCGCGGGGCAAGGGGGTCCCCCCTGCTCGAGCGAAGCCGAGAGCTTGGGGGAGGGTGGGCACACGGGACGGCGCCCTTCAGCGGCGCCTCCGCGTTCCGGGCCTGGACCCGCACCACCAGCGCGGCGTGCACGGGGTGCGGGTTCAGGCGCGGAAGCCTCTGGCGCCGGCAAGGGCGCCGTCCGTTGTGCCCACCCGTTCCGCCCCGGCGGAACGACTGCCCACAACGGGGGGCGACAGGGCACCGCCCGGGCGGAAGTAGCTCCCGCGACAGGCGGGGGCTACGACAGGAAGTCCCTCGCGATGTTCGACGCCGCTTCCTCCAGCAGCGGACCCGCGTTCGCCATGGACTTCGCCGGGTCCGGCTCCAGCTCCGCGAGGGCGTACGCGCGGCGGATGCCGGCCGCGCCCAGGGCCTCCGGCGGGAGGGCGAGGCGGCCGCAGACCGCGACGACCTCCTTGCCGGCGGCGCGGGCGGCGGCGGCGACGCCGGCCGGGGCCTTGCCGTGGAGGGTCTGCTCGTCGAGGGAGCCCTCGCCGGTGATGACGAGGGTGGCCCGCTCCAGGGCGGGCGCGAAGCCGAGGACCTCCAGCATCAGCTCGATGCCGGGCCGGAAGCTCGCGCCGAGGATGAGCGCGCCGTACCCGATGCCGCCCGCGCCGCCCGCGCCGGGCGCGACGGCGGCCTCGGCGGCCCGGGGGCCGATGGCCTTCTCCAGGACGGTGGCGAAGTGGGCGAGGGCCGCGTCGAGGGTGCGGACGTCGTCCGGGGTGGCGCCCTTCTGCGGGCCGTAGACGGCGGGCGCGCCCTTGGGGCCGGTCAGCGGGTTGTCGACGTCGCTCGCGAGGATGAAGTCGACGGAGGCGAAACGCGGGTCGAGGCCGCTGAGGTCGGCCGTGGCGAGGTCGGCGAGCGGCGCGCCGCCGGGGCCGACGGGCTCGCCGGCCGCGTCGAGGAAGCGGGCACCGAGCGCGGCGAGCATGCCGGCGCCGCCGTCGGTGGTGGCGCTTCCGCCGACGCCGAAGACGAGGGTGGTCGCACCGGCGTCGAGGGCGGCGCGGAGCAGCTCTCCGGAGCCGTACGTGGTCGCCGTCAGGGGGGCGAACACGCCGGGAGGGAGGAGCTGGAGGCCCGAGGCCTCGGCCATCTCGACGACCGCGGTGGTGCCGCGCAGCGCGTACGCCGCGGTGACCGGCTCGCCGAGCGGCCCGGTCACGCGGACCTCGCGCCGTTCGAAGCCGGCCGCGACGGCCGCCGCGACGGTGCCGTCGCCGCCGTCCGCGACGGGCAGTGTCTCCACCGTGAGCTCCGGGAGGACCCGTCGCAGTCCTGCTGTGACCCGCTCCGCGACCTGTACGGCCGTGAGCGAGCCCTTGAACTTGTCGGCCGCCACGAGCACGTGAGCGACCTGAGTTGCTGCCCCGTCCGTCACCTTGCATCCCTTGCTTTCGAACGTGCAGTCGCGCCGAGGGGGAGCCTATCCGTACCTCCAGACGGCGTGCCACCCCCTGATGAGGCGATATTCCGCACCATAGTGGGGTCGCATGAGCACGGAAAAGATCATTCCGGATGGCACGACCGACGGCAGAACCGACGGCAGGCCCGACGGCACGATCATCGGGATCGGGGTCGTGGCCGTCGTCGCGGTCGTCGGCTGGGCGGCGCTGGGCGAGGACTCCTTCGACCGCGCGTCCTCCACGGCTCTGACGTGGGTGTTGTCGAACTTCGCCTGGCTGTTCGTGGTCGCCGCGGACGCCTTCCTGGTGCTGTGCGTGGTGATCGCGCTGAGCCGCTTCGGCCGGATCAGGCTGGGCGCGGACGACTCGGAGCCGGAATTCACGAACCTGGCGTGGATCGCGATGATGTTCAGCGCCGGGATGGGCATCGGCCTGATGTTCTACGGGGTCGGGGAGCCGCTGACGCACTTCCTGACCCCTCCTCCGGCGAGCGGGGTCCCGGCGGGGACGGGCGCGGCGGCCCGGACGGCCCTGGAGTACTCGTTCTTCCACTGGACGCTGACCCCGTGGGCGATCTACGGCATCGCGGGGCTCGCGCTCGCGTACGCGGGCTTCCGCAAGGGCCGGGGGAACCGGCTGAGCTCCGCGTTCGTGCCGCTGATGGGGGCGCGCCGGGCGGATTCCTGGCCGGGCAGGGCGATCGACCTGCTCGCGGTGTTCGCGACGGTGTTCGGGACGGCGACGAGTCTGGGTCTCGGCGCCCTCCAGGTCGCCGAGGGGCTGAACCTGACGATGGGCGTGGAGAACTCCACGGCCACGCAGCTGATCATCATCGTGGCGCTGTCGGGGGCCTTCGTCCTGTCGGCGTTCTCCGGGCTCCACAAGGGCGTGAAGTGGCTGTCGACGCTGAACATCGTCCTCGCGGCCTGCCTGATGGTCTTCGTGTTCCTGCTCGGCCCGACCGTGTACATCCTGGACACCATCCCGGCCTCCGTCGGCGGCTATCTGCACCAGCTGCTGCCGATGGCGAGCCGGACGGGCGCGTTCACCGACCGCGACTGGCTGGGCGCGTGGACGATCTTCTACTGGGCGTGGTGGCTGTCCTGGGCGCCGTTCGTCGGCACCTTCATCGCCCGGATCTCGCGCGGCCGGACGATCCGCGAGTTCCTGGTGGGGGTGCTGCTCGTGCCGTCGGGGGCGACGGTGGTGTGGTTCTGCGTGATGGGCGGGACCGCGATCCGCCTCGAGTCGACGGGCGCGGCGGACCTGGCGGCGGC
>NZ_MWIG01000795.1:0-3856 GCF_002156145.1 Streptomyces sp. NRRL B-24572
GGAACCGGGAGCCTGCGGCACAGGAGGCAGCCGTGGCAGCGGACGGTGACGACGGTGACGCCGCGCTCCCCGAGCAGCGTCGCGAGCCTGCGCACCAGCGAGGACCCGCCCGCGTCGTCGGGCCCGGACACCGCGACGAGGAGGGGGCCGGCCATCACGCCCCGCCTCCTCGGGACAGGGCGCGGGGAGCAGGGCGCACGGGCGTACGGGGGAGCAGGGCGTGGGCGAAGGCACGGTCACGGGACGGCCTGGCTGGACCTGCTGGACCTGCTGGACCTGCTGGACCTGCTGGACCTGCTGGACCTGCTGGACCTGCTGGACCGGATGAACCTGCTGAACCGGATGACCCGTCGGAGCCGCGGCTGCGGCGCGCGGCGCCCGTGTGGGCCGTACGGGCACGCCGCCGCCGCGCAGCGCCGCGTGCCCGGCAGGCCCTGCTCCGGGGCGGAGGGACGGCGCGGCCGATCCGGTCGGAGGCCCGGCGCGCCGGATGGGCGGTCGGGCGGTGGGGCGGTCGGCAGAGGGGGCGGCGCCGGGCACCGTCGAAGGGCCAGTCGGTCACTCGCCGCAGAGGGTGCGGAACGGGTGCCGCCGGCGCTCGGCTGATCTGGATGGAGGTCACGTCGAGCCTCTTCCGGCAACCGGCCCTGCCGAAGGTGTGCGATCAGGGTTCACTCTGTCCTGAAATGATGCTTTCTTTAGCGTTAGCACTCTTTGGTGGCATTCGTCAACTGCGGGAGCTCCGGAGGGGACCGCGCGCCAGGCGCGACAGGGTGTTGTGCGGCCGTTCGTCGAGGAGCGTGCCGAGGATGCGGGCGCCGTCGCGGAGGGTGCGGGGGTGTGACGGGCCGCGGCGGCGCTCGTGACGGCGCGGCAGTTCGAGACTCGGCACTTCGGCGACGCGCAGTCCGTAGTGCAGTGCGTGCGCGACCAGTTCGGCCCCGAGTTCCACGCCGTCCTCGCGCAGGTCGAGCAGATCGACGAAGGGGCGCCGGAACGCGCAGAATCCGTACCAGAGATCCGTCAGGTGCTGGCCGTACAGCCGGTGGGCGACGCGCAGCAGCGCACGGTGTCCGAGGCGTCGCGACAGCGGATAGTCGGCATAATCCCCGCCCGCGATGAAACGCGATCCCTTGACGAAGTCGTAACCGCTTTCCAGATAGTGCAGATAGTGCGGGATCTCGTGCGGCGACATGCTTCCGTCGGCGTTCATCAGGACGATCAGGTCTCCGGTCGCCGCGAGCAGTCCCGCGTGCGGAATGTCGCCCCGGGCGAAGTCCCAGGTCCCGGGCCTGCGCACCGTGAGTCCGGCGCGTTCCTCGCTCCGCCCGGCGGGTCCGCCGATCAGGACCACCTCCCGCACGGTCGGGGGCACCTGGTCGAGGAGCCGGTCGAGCGCCGCTCCCGGGTCCCCGCCGTCGGGGCGGGCCGTGAGGACGAGACTCACCGTCAGGGTGCCGGAATCGGGCACCCGGTCGGTCGATCTGCGCAGGGGATGCGAATCGCTACTCATCGGTACGGCCTTGCTCGTCGGTACGGCCGGGCGTGCGGCCGACCCGCGTCATTCAGAATCCTGCGCCCGGAGCGTTGCCGTCAAGAAAAGCGGAAGAATATGCGGGAGGCCGCGAAGGAATGACCCGCCGGGGCCGCTCGCCCTTTCCCTATCGCGGACCGTCACATTCCCGGCCGTTTGTGCAATCGCTCTCCAGGAGGCATACAATCCCGTCATGGCAGGGCGAATTGAGGACTACGCCCTCGTCGGTGACCTGGAGACCGCGGCGCTCGTCGGGACCGACGGGTCCGTCGACTGGTGGTGCGCGCCCCGCTTCGACTCGCCCGCTTCTCTCGCCGCCCTCCTCGGGAATCCGGACCACGGCCGCTGGCTCCTCGCCCCGGTCGGCAACGGCCGCTGCTCGCGCCGGAGTTACCGCGGGGACACGCTCGTCCTCGACACCGTCTGGGAGACCCTCTCCGGAACCGTCCGGGTCATCGACTTCATGCCGCCGCGGTACGCGGGCGAGCCCGCCCCGAGGATCGTCCGGGTCGTCGAGGGGATCGCCGGACGCGTCGACGTACGGGGCGAGTTGAGCGTCCGCTTCGACCACGGCAGCATCGTGCCCTGGACCCGGTCGACCGGCCGGCGCGCCGCCGTGTACGTCGCCGGACCGGACTCCGCCCACCTCGGCTGCGGGCCCGGCGTCGAACTCACCGTCACCCGCGACCGTACGACCTGCGAGTTCACCGTCACGGCCGGCCGGCGGGTCGTCTTCGTCCTCGGCTGGCGCCCCTCGCACGCCCCCGCGCCGCCGCCCGTGTCGCCCGCCGACGTCGACGCCGCCCTCGCCCGCACCCTCGCCTTCTGGAACGACTGGGCCGCCGCCCTCCGCTACGAAGGGCCCGCGCGCGAGGCCGTGATCCGCTCCCTGCTCACCCTCAAGGCCCTCACGTACGCCCCCACCGGCGGCATCGTCGCCGCCGCCACCGCCTCCCTCCCCGAGTCCATCGGTGGGCGCCGCAACTGGGACTACCGCTTCTGCTGGCTGCGCGACTCCACCTTCACCCTCTCCTGCCTGCTCCGCAGCGGGTACCGCAGGGAGGCGC
This sequence comes from Streptomyces sp. NRRL B-24572, assembly GCF_002156145.1. Taxonomy (NCBI): domain Bacteria; kingdom Bacillati; phylum Actinomycetota; class Actinomycetes; order Kitasatosporales; family Streptomycetaceae; genus Streptomyces; species Streptomyces sp. NRRL B-24572. The sequence goes on from NZ_MWIG01000795.1 coordinate 2,602, forward strand.
TGGCCTGGACGGGCTGGCTGCTGCGCGCCGTCGCGGGCGACCCGGCCGACCTCCAGCCGCTGTACGGTGTCGAGGGACAGCGCCGGCTGCCCGAGACGCACGCCGAGTGGCTGCCCGGATACGAGGACTCACTTCCCGTCAGATTCGGCAACGCGGCCGTCGAGCAGTTCCAGCTCGACGTCTACGGAGAGGTGCTCAGCACCGTCTACTCGGCCGTCCGGGCCGGCGTCGCCCTCGACCCCCCGGCCTGGGCCCTGGTCGCCTCGCTCCTGGAGTACCTGGGCAAACGCTGGCAGGAACCCGACGAGGGCATCTGGGAAGTCCGCGGCCCGCGCCGCCACTTCGTCCACTCCAAGGTCATGGCCTGGGTCGCCGCCGACCGCGCCGTCCGTCTCGCCCGCGTCGCCGGACTGCGCGGTTCCCTCGCGCGCTGGCAGGCCCTCCGCGCCGAACTGCACGCGGAGATCTGCGCCCGCGGCTGGAGCGAGGAGCAGCGGTCCTTCACCCAGTACTACGGGAGCGCGCAGGTCGACGCCACCGCCCTGCTGATCCCCCGGCTCGGCTTCCTCCCCGCCGGCGACCCCCGCGTCCTCGGTACGGTCCGGGCGATGGAACGGCTCGACGACCACGGGTTCCTGCGCCGGTACGGCGACGTCCGGGACGGCGGCACCCACGACCTCGACGACCTCGGCGGCACCGAGGGGAGCTTCGTCGCCTGCACGTTCTGGTACGCCGACGCCCTCGCCATGACCGGCCGCGCCGACGAGGCCCGGACCGTCTTCGAACGGGTCCTCGACGTCCGCAACGACGTCGGGCTCCTCGCCGAGGAATGGGATCCGGTGGCCGGCCGCCAGCTCGGCAACACCCCCCAGGCGCTCAGTCATGTCGCCCTGGTGAACACGGCGTTCACCCTGTACGGCACGCGCCGCCACGGCCGCGACCACGCCCGCCACCTCGCTGTGGCATGATCGCGTCGATTTCCGGCGCGGTGCCGGTGCGGCAGGGGGCCGACCATGGACGGGTACGTCGTCATACCGGGCGCGCTGGCGCTCCTGCTCGCGCTCTCCGGAGCGGCCGCGCTCCGCACCGGCTGGATGCCGCCCTGGCAGCGGCGGCGCGTCTCCCGCACGGTGCCGCACGGCTGGGGACAGCTGGCGATGGCCTCCGCGTTCGCGATCCAGGCGTGCGGGCAGTTCGCGGACGACCCGGTCCTGCGCTCCGGCCTGGGCGTGGCGACCCTCCTCGGCCTGCTCGG
>NZ_MWIG01000796.1:0-911 GCF_002156145.1 Streptomyces sp. NRRL B-24572
AACAACGTCGGCCTCCGGTCCCGGTGACCGGAGGCCGACGTTGTTTGTTCTGGAGGAACTGGTCATGACTTCCATCGGTACGCGCAGGCGGAGGCGTGGATGGCTGGCCGCGGTCGCGGGGGCCGCGGTGCTCGCGACGGGCATGGGGACGGCGGTCGCGGCGTCCGTGAACACGGCGCCGGTGGCGGCCGCGCCCGCGGTCGCCACTTCCGGGACGGCCTCCGCGGCCGGTTCCGTGCGGGTGGTCGCGCCGGGTGAGCGGATCGCCGCCGGCGCCGACAAGCTGTGGCTGACGGCGCAGGGCCTGCACGTGGGTGCCACCGCGCCGGATGTCCTCCGGGTGGCCGACGTGCTCCCCGGGAAGGTGGCCACGATCGCCCACGGCGACGCCTCCGGTGCGCTGTTCGCGGGGATCTACCGCGGTCCGGTGACGCCGACGACCACGGTCACCCTCACCCTCGGGGGCCGCACGCTTCAGGCCAGGGTCGTCACCCTGGCCGGCAAGCCGGGCTGGGGCGCCTACTACGTCTTCGACGCGAAGGCGAAGGCCTCCATGAAGCCCTCGATCACCGTCCGGACCTAGTCGCGAACCGTCGCCGCCGCCCCGGACGGGGCGGCGGCCGCAGCACACGCCCCTTCACCGTCTCTCCCCCGAGGTCTGGTTGAGCAACGCCGACGACGAGTTCCACGCCTTCATGACCGTCCGGTGGCCCGGTCTGATGCGCACCGCGTATCTGCTGACCGGCAGCCATCACGATGCCGAGGACCTGGCCCAGAGCGCCCTGGCCCGGGCCTACGCCAAGTGGGACAAGGTGCGGCACAGTGACGACATGGCCGCGTACGTCCGCAAGATCATGATCCACGTTCACGCGGACGGGTTCCGCCGGCGGACCGTCCGCGTGAACGTGGAT
>NZ_MWIG01000797.1:0-2243 GCF_002156145.1 Streptomyces sp. NRRL B-24572
GGCGAGCGGCACCGCGAGCGGGCCGGGGTCGTCTCCGACGCCCTGGAGGCGATCGACCCGTTCGTCCTGAAGGAGCGTGCCGAGCGCTTCGCCGACGAGCTCATCGACGCGCTGTGCGGCAAGGGTTCCTGCGACATCATCGCCGAGTACGCGATGCTGCTGCCGGTACGGGTCCTCGCCAGCTGCTACGGCTTCTCCGACGAGCAGGGCCCCGGCCTCGTCACCGCCATGAACGACATGATCAACGGCCGGGAGGGCGCGCTGGAGGGCCAGCGCCACCTGGCCGAGTCGATGTTCGCGCTGCTCGCCGCCAAGGCCGAGGCGCCGGGCGACGACGTGGCCTCCCGGATGCTCGCCAACACCGCCGGGTTCACGCTGGAGGAGGTCGCCCAGGACCTCATGGTGATGATGGCCGCGGGCCACCAGCCGACCGCCGACTGGATCGGCAACTCGCTGCGCCTGATGCTCACCGACGACCGGTTCGCGGCCTCGCTCGCCGGCGGCCGGCACAGCGTCGGCGAGGCGATGAACGAGGTCCTGTGGGAGGACACCCCGACCCAGAACGTGGCCGGACGGTGGGCCTCGCGGGACACCCACCTCGGCGGGCGGCGGATCGGCCGGGGCGACCTGCTGCTGCTCGGCCTGGCCGCCGCCAACTCCGACCCGCACGTGCGCACCGACGCCGGTGCGTTCACCGGCGGCAACAACGCGCACCTCTCCTTCGGCCACGGCGAGCACCGCTGCCCGTTCCCCGCGCAGGAGGTCGCCGAGACCATCGCCCGTACCGGCATCGAGGTGCTGCTCGACCGGCTGCCGGACGTGGACCTCGCGGTCGCCGAGGGCGCCCTCGCCCGCCGTCCCTCCCCCTGGCTGCGCGGCCTTTCCGCGCTGCCCGTGACGTACACCCCGACCCCCGCCCTTGGAGCCCTCGGATGAGCTGCCCGTACGACCACACCGCCGGATCCGGCGCCGCCGTGATCACCCTGGACCCCTTCGTCGCCGATCTCGACGGCGAGAGCGCCCGGCTGCGCGAGGCCGGGCCGCTGGCCCGTGTCGTCCTGCCCGGCGGGGTGCCCTGCTGGGCCGTCACCCGGCACGCCGAGGCGCGCAAGCTGCTCACCGACGCCCGTCTCGTCAAGGACATCGGCGTGTGGGGTGCGTGGCAGCGCGGCGAGATACCCCTGGACTGGCCGCTGATCGGTCTCGCGAACCCCGGCCGGTCGATGCTGACCGTCGACGGCGAGGAGCACCGGCGGCTGCGGACGCTGGTCGCGCAGGCGCTGACGGCGCGCCGGGTGGAGCGGCTGCGCGCGGGCATCGAGTCGCTGACCGAGGGGATGCTCGACCGGCTGGCCGGGCTCCCGGCCGGTGAGGTCGTGGACCTCAAGGCGGAGTTCGCGTACCCGCTGCCGATGAACGTGGTGGGCGAGCTGATGGGCGTCGACCCGGCCGACCACCCGCGGATGAAGGCGCTGTTCGACAAGTTCTTCTCGACGCAGACGCCGCCCGAGGAGGTGCCGCAGATGATGGCGGACCTGGGTGCGCTGTTCGCGGGGATCGTGGCGGGCAAGACGGAGAAGCCGGGCGACGACCTGACGAGCGCGCTGATCGAGGCGTCGGAGGGCGGCGACCGGCTGACCACGGAGGAGATCACCAACACCCTCCAGCTGATGGTGGCGGCCGGGCACGAGACGACGATCAGCCTGATCGTGAACGCCGTCGTCGCCCTGGAGACCCACCCCGAGCAGCGTGCCCTGGTGCTCAAGGGCGAGGTGCCGTGGGAGAACGTGATCGAGGAGACCCTGCGCTGGTCGACGCCCACCTCGCACGTGCTGATCCGGTTCGCCACCGAGGACATCGAGGTCGGCGACCGGATCCTTCCCAAGGGCGAGGCGCTGATCGTGTCGTTCGGCGCGATCGGCCGGGACGAGGAGCAGCACGGTCCGACGGCGGGCGAGTTCGACGTGACCCGGACGCCGAACCGGCACATCTCCTTCGGTCACGGCCCGCACGTGTGCCCGGGCGCGGCGCTCTCCCGCCTGGAGGCCTCGGTGGCGCTGCCCGCCCTGTACGAGCGCTTCCCGCAGCTGCGTCTGGCGGTCCCCCGCGAGGAGCTCCGCAACAAGCCGGTCGTCACCCAGAACGACCTCTTCGACCTCCCGGTCCTGCTGTCCTGACGGCTCTCCGCGAGTCCGGCTCAACGGCGCCCCGTGGTTTTCCGGTCACGGGGCGCCGTTGAGCCG
>NZ_MWIG01000798.1:0-2033 GCF_002156145.1 Streptomyces sp. NRRL B-24572
CGCATCGCCGCCGCCGTCGGGGTGGGCCTCGGTGCCGGTCTGTTCGCGGCGGCGCTTCACGGCGGCGGCGATGCGGGGCTGGAACAGGACCAGGACGAGCGCGAGGCCGATGAGGACGGGGACGATCGCGTCGAAGGCCTCGGACGGCAGGGCCAGGAGCAGGATGGCGCCGATGAGGCCGCCGGCGAGGGCGACGGCGCCGAGTCGCAGGACGCGCGCCTTCTGGCCCTCGAGTTCGCGGCGGTAGCCGATGGCTCCGCTGATCGAGCCGGGGACGAGGCCAAGGGCGTTGGAGACGTTCGCGGTGATCGGGGGGAGTCCGGTCGCGAGGAGGACCGGGAACGTGATCAGCGTTCCCGATCCGACGATCGTGTTGATGGTGCCGGCGCCGATGCCGGCGGCGAAGACTGCCAGGGCTTCCCAGATGGACAACGCCATCTCCTTACATGGTCAGTGAGTCGCCTCCCCGCCCTGACGTCGTCAGGGTCGAGGGGCTCGCACTGATCATGCACGAATTACGTGTACGCGTCAGTCAACCGACGGTTCGTCTCGTCGTGCGGACGGTACGTCCTTGATGTTGAAGCCGGGGGTGCCGCCGCCCACGTTGCCGAAGGCGCCGGAGAGGCCCTTGAGGGCGTCGCCGATCTCGCTGGGCACGATCCAGAGCTTGTTGGCGTCGCCCTCGGCGATCTTCGGGAGCATCTGGAGGTACTGGTACGAGAGGAGCTTCTGGTCCGGGTCGCCGGCGTGGATGGCCTCGAAGACCGTGCGGACGGCCTGGGCCTCGCCCTCGGCCTTGAGGGCGGCGGCCTTGGCCTCGCCCTCGGCGCGGAGGATCGCGGACTGCTTCTCGCCCTCGGCGGTGAGGATGGCGGACTGGCGGGTTCCCTCGGCGGTGAGGATCGCGGCGCGCTTGTCGCGCTCGGCGCGCATCTGCTTCTCCATCGAGTCCTGGATGGAGGTCGGCGGCTCGATGGCCTTGAGCTCGACGCGGTTGACGCGGATGCCCCACTTGCCGGTGGCCTCGTCGAGGACGCCGCGCAGGGCCGCGTTGATCTCCTCGCGGGAGGTGAGGGTCCGCTCCAGGTCCATGCCGCCGATGATGTTGCGCAGGGTGGTGACGGTGAGCTGCTCGATCGCCTGGATGTAGCTGGCGACCTCGTAGGTCGCGGCGCGGGCGTCGGTCACCTGGTAGTAGATGACCGTGTCGATGTTGACGACCAGGTTGTCCTGGGTGATCACCGGCTGCGGCGGGAACGGGACGACCTGCTCACGGAGGTCGATCCGGTTGCGGATCGAGTCGATGAACGGGACGACGATGTTCAGTCCTGCGTTGAGCGTGCGGGTGTAGCGGCCGAAGCGCTCCACGATCGCCGCGCTCGCCTGCGGGATGACCTGGATCGTCTTGATCAGGGCGATGAAGACGAGCACCACCAGAATGATCAGGACGATGATGACTGCTGACATCGTGTTCCCCGTGCCCTTCGCTGCCGGTTGTCTGCCGGGTTGCTTTCGATGATCGAGTTTCCCAGATGGCGGAGCGTCATGGGTGAGGTTCGGTCACATGACGTCACATGACCACGGCGGTCGCCCCGTCGATGTCCACGACGTCGACCTGTTCGCCCGGTTCGAAGGTCTGTCCGGTGTCGAGCGTACGGGCGGACCAGACCTCGCCGGCGAGTTTGATGCGGCCTCCGTTGCCGTCGACCCGCTCCAGGACGACGGCCTGACGGCCCTTCAGGGCGTCGACTCCGGTGGCGAGTCCGGGTCCGCCGGCGCGGTGGCGGGCGGCGATCGGGCGTACGACCGCGATGAGCGCCACGGAGACGACGACGAAGACGAGTACCTGGGTGACGATGCCGAAGCCGAGGGCGGCGGTCACCGCCCCGGCGACCGCTCCGACGGAGAACATGCCGAACTCCGGCATCGCGGTCAGGACCAGCGGAATGCCGAGCCCCACCGCGCCGATCAGCCACCAGACCCACGCGTCGATGTCCACGTGGTCATGGTAGGGCGGTGGGGTCCTCCCGGGA
>NZ_MWIG01000799.1:0-3349 GCF_002156145.1 Streptomyces sp. NRRL B-24572
GGAGCGTGTGGACGAGGCCGCCCTCGACGAGGACGGCCTCGTCCACACGCTCCGCACCCAGATCCAGGTCCTCGACCGCGCCCACTCCGCCCGGGTCACCTTCGAGAGCCCGGGGACCCGGGCCCTGCCGGCCGCCCAGGAGGAGGCCGTCCTGCGGGTCGCCCAGGAGGCCCTGCACAACGCCCTGCGGCACGCGGACGCGAAGCTCGTCGCGGTCTCCCTCACCCGCAGCGGCCAGGGTGCGCGGCTCACCGTCACCGACGACGGCAAGGGCTTCGACCCGCGGACGGTCCGCCGCGCCGGCCGCCACCTCGGCCTGGTCTCCATGCGGGACCGGGCGAGCGGTGTCGGCGGCAGACTCACGGTGACCTCGGCCCCGGACCGGGGCACCACGATCGAGATGGAGGTCCCCGGTGGCTGACAAGCCCATCCGCGTGCTCCTGGTCGACGACCACCAGGTCGTCCGCCGGGGCCTGCGCACCTTCCTGGAGGTGCAGGACGACATAGAGGTCGTGGGGGAGGCCTCCGACGGCGCCGAAGGGGTCGCCAGGGCCGAGGAGCTCCGCCCCGACGTGGTCCTCATGGACGTGAAGATGCCGGGCACGGACGGCATCGAGGCGCTCAAGCGGCTCCGCGAGCTCGCCAACCCCGCCAGGGTCCTGATCGTCACCAGCTTCACCGAGCAGCGGACGGTCGTCCCCGCGCTCCGCGCCGGAGCCTCCGGATACGTCTACAAGGACGTCGACCCCGACGCCCTGGCCGGCGCGATTCGCTCCGTCCACGCGGGGCACGTCCTGCTCCAGCCCGAGGTCGCCGACGCGCTCCTCGCCCAGGACGACTCCCACGGGGGTACGGGGCGGGGCCCGTCCCTCACGGAGCGGGAGCGCGAGGTCCTCGGTCTGATCGCGGACGGCCGGTCCAACCGGGAGATCGCCCGCGCGCTCGTCCTCTCCGAGAAGACGGTCAAGACGCACGTCTCGAACATCCTGATGAAACTCGACCTCGCGGACCGCACCCAGGCGGCGCTCTGGGCGGTGAGACACGGCCTCACCCCCTGACACACAACGGACACGCGCCCTTCACGCGCCGGGGCGCACGACCGTTCAGTCCTTCATACCGTCGTGTGGATGTCCCCCGTTCGGCGCAACCCGACGGGGGCCACGGCGTTCTCCATGGCGTGCTGCGGCGGACCGGCCGCAGCGATGACCAGGAGGAAGTACCAAGTGAAGAACCTCAAGAAGGCCGCTGCCCTCACCCTCGTCGCCGGTGGCATCGTCGCCGCCGGTGCGGGTGTCGCCTCCGCGAACGCGGACGCCAACGGGCAGGCCCTCCACTCGCCGGGCGTCGGCTCCGGCAACCTGGTGCAGGTCCCGGTCCACGTCCCCGTGAACGTCTCCGGCAACACGGTCAACGTGATCGGCCTGCTCAACCCGGCCTTCGGCAACGGCGCCTACAACGGCTGACCCCCCACACGAACCCCCGGCTCCGGACGATCCCCCGGAGCCGGGGGTTTGCCTCGTTGCGGGCAATCGTTCCGCTGGGGCGAAGGGGGTCCCCCCGCCTCAGAACCCCCGCTCCCGCTCCCTCTCCTCCACGTACGCGTTGTACGCCGCGACCTGCGCCCGCCGAGCCACCCGCTCCACCGGCCGCAGAGCCTCGCCCCGCGCCGCCATCTCCGAGGCGCTCACCGCACCCCCGTGCCCGTGGCCGTACGCCAGGTTCACCAGCAGCCCGATCCGCTGCGCCAGCTCGAGCACCCGCACCGCGCGCGGCGGATATCCGGGCGCCAGCACCTCGCGCCCCACCTCCGCCCGCGCCCGGTACGCCTCGCGCGCCGCGTCCGCCGCAGGCCCCGAGGCCGCCACGTCGAGCCGGGTCAGGACCGCCGTCGCGTCCCGCAGCGCCTCCGCCAGCTCCCGCTCGGCCTCGCCCAACGAGGGCACATCGGCGGGCGGAGCCTCCCGTACGGCCAGGCAGTGCCAGACCACCGAGACGTGCACGTCGCCGGCCGGACCCGCCTCCGTGACCTCCGGCACGAGACCGTACGGCGCGCCGAAGCCCACCACCGCCTCCTCCGCCTCCAACGCGCGCGCGTTGAAGTCCGGCGGCCCGCTCAACCCCAGCGGATGCCCCGGCGCCGGCAGCGCGACCCGCCACCCGGTCACCCCGAGCCGCCGCAGCCGGCCCAGCGCGAGCGTCAGCCCCACCGGCCCCGCCTCACCCGGCAGCCCCTCCACGCGGTGCACCGCGTCCTCACCGACAATCGCCGTCGCCGCCTCGTCGGGCGACACCGCCCCGGCCAGCAGGGCATTGCCCCAGGCGGCCAGACGTCCTGAGCGTGGTTCCGAAAGCATCCCCCCAGACTAAGGACTCAAAGGAAGCCCTACGGACCGGTCCGCTCCGTCGATAACGTAGGTTTTCCCCTGGACGCCGCGCCCACCGGCGCAAGGCGACGACACGACTCGACCGCAAGGGGAGACAACGCGCTCATGAGCGATGTACTGGAGCTGGTGGACGTATCCGTGGTCCGCGACGGACGGGCTCTGGTGGACGAGGTCTCCTGGTCGGTCAAGGAGGGCGAGCGCTGGGTGATCCTCGGACCCAACGGCGCCGGCAAGACCACCCTTCTGAACATCGCCTCCAGCTACCTCTTCCCCACCAAGGGCACCGCCCACATCCTGGGCGAGCAGCTCGGCGGCGTCGGCACCGACGTCTTCGAACTCCGTCCCCGCATCGGCATGGCCGGCATCGCGATGGCGGAGAAGCTGCCGAAGCGCCAGACCGTCCTGCAGACCGTCCTCACCGCCGCGTACGGCATGACCGCCACCTGGCACGAGGACTACGACCCGGTCGACGAGGAGCGCGCCAAGGCCTTCCTCGACCGGCTCGGGATGAACGACTACCTGGACCGCAGGTTCGGCACCCTCTCCGAGGGCGAGCGCAAGCGCACCCTGATCGCCCGCGCGATGATGACCGACCCGGAGCTCCTCCTCCTCGACGAGCCCGCCGCCGGCCTCGACCTCGGCGGCCGCGAGGACCTGGTCCGCCGCCTCGGCCGCCTCGCCCGCGACCCGTACGCCCCCTCCATGATCATGGTCACCCACCACGTCGAGGAGATCGCCCCCGGCTTCACCCACGTCCTGATGATCCGCCAGGGCAAGGTCCTCGCCGCGGGACCCGTGGAGACCGAGCTCACCTCCCGCAACCTCTCGCACTGCTTCGGCCTGCCGCTCGTCGTCGAGCGCGTCGGCGACCGCTGGACCGCCCACGGCCTGCCCCTGAAGTGACCGGCAGGGGCACCGGCGACCCGCACAGCCGCCCGCGCCCTGTCCCGGGAGGACCCCACCGC